>NZ_QHJN01000195.1:0-13569 GCF_003947565.1 Actinomadura sp. WAC 06369
CCACCGAACCCCGCGCCCCGGCCGACCCACCGGTCGCCGCACCCGACCTCCGCGCCCCGGCCGCAGTTCCGGCGAGCCCACACGTCGAGCCCGTCTCAGTGCACCCGGCCGTCCCGCGCCCGGAGCCCGGTGCCGTCCGGCCGGCCGTCGGCTTTTCGGAGGCCGCTTCCCCCGCGCCGGAAGGCGTGGCGGCGGGGAGTGGGCCGCAGGGGACGAGCGGGGCGGACGGTCCGGCGGGGCGGCCGTCGCCGGTGCGGTCGGCGCCCGAGACCGCGCCGGACTTCGTGCCGCCGCTCCCCCGCGCGGCGCCGCAGGCGGACCGGCACGCGGCGGTGCCGTTCGGCGGTGCGGACGTGTCGGGGCGGCGGGCGCCGCACGGGGACGGGGCCGCACGGCGGATCGGGCGGACGGTGCGGCGGGTGGTCGGCGCGGCCGGGGACGGACGGGCGCCGGAGGGCGTCGCGGCGCGGCTCGGGGCGCCGGTGCCCTCGTGCCGCCGGATCGCGGTGACGAGCATCCGGGGCGGCGCGGGCAAGTCGACGGTCGCGGCGCTCGTCGCGGAGATCGTCCGGCGGCATCGGGACGACCGGGTGGTCGCGATCGATGCGGACCCGGGGCTCGGGTCGCTGCCCGTGCGGCTCGGCGTCGAGGGGCGCGGGTCGGTCCGGCATCTGGCGGCGGCGCGTCCGGGGTCGTGGCGGGAGCTCGCGACGCACCTCGCGCGGACGCCCGGCGGGTTGTTCGTCGTCCCGACGAGCCACGGGTCGGTCGCGGACGAGCTGGAGCACGAGACGTTCCAGCGCGGGGCGGGACGGCTCGGCGAGTTCTTCTCCGCGGCGATCGTCGACTGCGGCGGGGGGCTCGACACGGAACTGCACCGCGGGATCATCGCGGGCGCGCACGCGCAGGTCTTCGTCGCTCCGGCCACCGTGGACGGCGCGCTCAGCGCGCGCGCCGGTCTGCAGTGGTTCGGCGACAACGGGTTCGGTCGGCTGCTGTCGCGCACGGTGGTGGTCCTGGTCGCGCACACGCCGAAGCCGGACGCCGATCTGGAGCGGGTGCGGGAGTCGCTGGCCCCGTTCGGGCTTCCGGTGGCGCACGTCCCGTTCGACCGCCATCTCGCGGCGGGCGGCGCGATGAACCCCGACCGCGTCGGCGCGGCCGCGTTCGGGGCGGTCACGGACATCGCGTGCGACGTCTTCACCCGTTCCCTGGACGCCGCATGAGCCGCGAACTCATCGTGCTGTCCCCGCGCAGGCCCGACGTGGACGCGCTCCGGGTGCCGGGCCTCGACATCAGGAACGCCTACGTGTTCGACGAGCGCGAACAGTTGCTCGTCCGCATCGACGTCCCGGTGCTGGTGCCCGTCGCCGGGGAAGTGGAGCGTCTCCTCGGCGTTCCGGTCACCGGGCCCGTCTGGTGGGTGGAACTCCGAGCCGCCGCCGGTTCGACCCACGCGGCGGAGGTCCTGCGGCGGTGCGCGGACGAACTCGCGGCCCGGCACGACGGCACCGTGTGGAGCGCGCGGTGATGCGTACGGTGGGCGGGGCCGACGTCCTCACGGACGCGGCGATGGTCGTGCTGTGCGATCGTCCGCTCGTCCCGTTGAGCCCGGCCTTCGACGCGTACCTGGACGAGTGCGCGTCCACGAACCGCACCCTTCAGTTCGTCACCCCACCGGACAGCCGGGTCACGTTTCCTCTGGCGCAGTCCGAAGCGCATTGGATCGTGCATGACGACGGCTACTACGAGGGCTTGACGGGACGTCCGATGCACTGGGACGGCGCCATGTTCGTCCCGGATCCGGACGCCCGCGACTACGCCCCCGCCTACACGACGCCGCTCGCCGCGCCGATCAGCCCGCGGCTCGTGCTGACCGTGCGGGCGTCGCACGCGGCCGACGAGCCGCTCGGCGCGCACGTCCACCACCTGATGCGCCTGTTCACGGGAAGTCCCCCGGCAGGCTGGGGGACGACCGAACCCCTGCGGCACGCGTGGGACGCGACGGATCTGACGGCGCACGTCCACGGCGTCGGGGAGGCGCGCCTCGTCGCGGTCGGCGCCGGCGAACGCCCGTGCATCGCGGCGCTGCGGTTCGCGCCGCTCGACCCGCCCGCGTCCGGTGTGGCGGAGACGACGACGCTCACGGTCGGGTACGGCCCTGACGAGACCGTGCCCGTCGGCGACGTCCCGGCCCTCATCGGCGACCTCCCGGGGACGCCGCCCGCGTCGGTTCTGGCCCAGATCGACCCCGGACGCCCGGACCTCACGCTCGAACCCCGCTGGGCCGGCCCGTCCGCCCCGATCGGCCTGGCCGCCCACGGCACCTTCACCGGCCCGCCCGGCTTCAGCCGCCGCCCCCTGGGCAGCCTCACCTGGTTCCCCCTGGGCGAAGGCCGCTCCCCCGACTACTGGCGGCGCCACGAGGCGCTGCTCGCCTTCCTCGAGACGGCCGGCGCCGACTGATCCCGGCACCGCTCGGGAGACGCCGCGTCCAGGGGTGCGGTCAGGGGCGGCGGTTGCGGAGGAGGATGGAGGTCAGGGCGAAGAGTGCGGCGAGGGCGGCGCCGATGAGGGCGCCGCGGGTGAAGCCGCCCGTGAAGCCGTCGCCGCCCGGGTCGCCGAGGAGGAACCAGGCGGCCGCGGCGCCGGCGCCGAGGAGCACGTAGCCGGCGAGGAACGCGTAGAAGCGGCGGCTCCAGAACAGGTGGCGGGCCGGGGTTTCGGGGGCGGCGGGGAGTTCGGCGCCGGGGCCGAGGGAGGCGGCCTTCGGGCGCTTGAAGTACTCGAAGTAGACCCAGGTGCCGCACGGCTCCCAGCCGTCCGGGGCGAGGCGGGCGGCGAGGGCGGCGCGGCGGCCGGGCAGGACGGTCTCGCGGCGGTACTCCCAGCGCTGCGGGCGCTCGGGGTCGCGGCGGCTGATGAAGCGGCCGGCGTTGTCGATGCGCTCGACCTCCCAGCCCTCGTCGCCGAAGCGGTTCAGCAGCCGCCGGTCCTGGAAGGCGTCGGCCGTCCAGCGCCAGGTGTCGTCGGACGGGCCCGGCTCGGCGGCGGGCGCGGACGGGTGCAGGACGGCGGCGAACTCGGCGGCGGGGCCGAACTCGTCCTCGGGGTCGGTGCCGGACTCGGCGACGTGCGCGGCGAGGTCGTCGACCGTGGCCGCGGCCTCGTCGTCGGGGACGCCGGCCGCCCGGAGGCGGTCGGCCAGGTCGGCGAAGTAGGCGGCGCTCATCGTTCTCCCCGGGCGAGGACGTCGCGGACCGACTCGTCGAACGCGAGCCACAGCCGCGACTGCTCGGCGAGCGTCGCGCGTCCCTCGTCGGTCAGGTGGTAGTAGCGGCGGCCGGGACCGCGGTCGGCGACGCGGAACTCGGCGGAGACGAGTCCCGCCTCCTCGAGGCGGTTCAGCACCGGGTACAGGGTGCCTCCCTTGATCTGCCCGAACCCCGCGTCGGCGAGGCGCTTGGCGATCTCGTAGCCGTAGCTCTCGCCGTCGGTGAGGGTCGCGAGCACGAGCAGGTCGAGGACGCCCTTGAGCCAGCTCGCGCGGCGGTCAGCGGCCATGGTGGTCATCTTCTCCGCGATCCAGGTAGTGGTGCAACCTAGCCGGCCGCGGGCGCGGTGCGGCGGGTGGCGACGGCGGGCAGGACGACCATGGCCATCACGTCGATGAGGACGTGCACGGCGATCGGGAGGACGAGGCTGCCGCTGGACAGGTAGAGGTACGTGAGGGAGTAGCCGGCGACCGCGACGAGGAGCATGCCGCGCCAGCCCTGGTAGGCGTGGCCGGCGACGAACAGGGCGAGGGCGAGGGCGGCGGCGGTCTTCGGGCCGAGGCCGAGGACGCCGACGCCGAGGGCGATGAGCAGGCCGCGGTAGACGATCTCCTCGCAGACGCCGGCCGTCACGGCCATGGCGAGCGCCCAGCCGCGCTCGGCGGGGGTGCGGGGGTGCATGCCGGTCAGGGCGGGCTGTGCGGGGACGTCCTTGCGGAAGCGGGTGGCGAAGGCGATGAGCGTCACCGCGAGGGCCGCCCCGGCGATCATCCCGAGGGTCGTCGAGGGGTCGGCGGGGAGGCGCAGGCCCAGGTCGGACGCGGCGGCACCGGGCGAGACGGCGAGGACGGCCAGGGCCGCGGCGGCGGACACCCAGGCGCAGGCGACCCAGAGGCGGAACATGCGCGTGAGGGCCTTCGGGTCCGTGTCGCGGCGCCGCAGCATGCGGTCGTAGGACCGCTTCCCGACCAGGCCCTCGGCGAGCACGTACCCGAGGAGCGGGACGGACAGGGCGAGGCCCAGGGTCGAGAAGTCCGGCGAGATGTGCATGACGCCCTCCATTCGGATCGGTTCAACGATCTAAACCGTACGGCAACCTAGTTAGGAATACAACCTAGGTAGCCGAACCGGCGGGCGCGGCGGCGTCGCGGACGGGAGGCGGGCTCCGGAATAGCTCGCAAGTTCTTGCAGTTAGAAGTAATGACGGAACGCCCGCAAAACGGGTATCAGGCCACATAACCGACACCATGGAGGTCTCCGTGCCCAGCAGCATCCCCAGGCGCCGGCCCGGCGCCGAACGCCGCCAGGTCAAGACCACGTCCCTGCGCGCCCTCGCGGTCGCCGCCCGCCTCGAACGACACCACGAGCAGGAGGGCCCACCGGGCGAGGCGTCCGGCCGGGCGGAGTCCCGCCCCGCGCGGCGGACGCCCGACCCGGCCTGACCTCGGCTTCCCGATGCCCCCGCGGTTCTCCCGCGGGGGCATCGGCGTTCCCGCGCGCCCGCCGCGGGCCGTCCGCCCCGGGGCTCGATCATCCGCTTCCGGGGCGGCGTACCATCATCTGCTCGTAGTCTTTCCGACATGACCGGAACGACGGGGGAGCGAGTGGCGTGACGGACAGGACGATGCCGGACGCCCATCCGCTGCACACGGGGGACCCGCGGCGGCTGGGCGGGTACGAGGTCCTCGGCCGGCTCGGCGAGGGCGGCCAGGGCGCCGTCTTCCTGGGACGACCGGAGGGCGCGACCGCCGCCGCCGACCACGTCGCCATCAAGCTCCTGCACGGGGGCCTCACGGGGGACGACTCGGCGCGCGCGCGGTTCGTCCGCGAACTCGAGGTCGCGAAACGGGTGGCCCGATTCTGCACCGCGCAGGTCCTGGACGCGGACGTCCTGGGCGACCAGCCGTACATCATCAGCGAGTACGTGCCGGGTCTGTCGCTGCACCGGGTGGTGCGCGAGGAGGGGCCGCGCCGGGGCGGCGCCCTGGAGCGGCTCGCCATCAGCACGCTGACCGCGCTCACCGCGATCCACCAGGCCGGCATCGTCCACCGCGACTTCAAGCCGCACAACGTGATGATGGGACCGGACGGCCCCCGCGTCATCGACTTCGGGGTGGCGCGCGCGCTGAGCACGGCCGGTGAGACCCAGAACGTCGGGACGCCCGCCTACATGGCGCCGGAGAACTTCACCGGCGCCCCGATCGGCCCGCCCGTGGACATGTTCGCGTGGGGCACCACGATGGTGTTCGCCGCGACCGGTCGTCCCGCGTTCGGCAACGACGAGCTGGCCACGGTCATGCACCGCATCCTGACCGGCGAGCCGGACCTCGGCGAGCTGCCGAGCCCGCTCCGCGAGCTGGTCGTGGCGTGCCTCGACAAGGACCCGGCGCGGCGGCCCACCGCCCGGACGGCGCAGGAGAGCCTCGTCGGCGCGGCCAGCGGGGCGGCGCCGGGGGCGGCGCCCCCGCCGCTCCCGGCCTTCCCCGGTCCCGCCGCGCCCGGCCCGCAGGCGTCCGGCCCGCAGGCGTCCGGTCCGCAGGCCGCGCCGCAGGCCGCGGGGCCGTACTCGACGAACCCGCACCCCACGAGCCCCCATCCGTCCGGCCCGTACGCCGCGGGGGCGGCGGGACGGCCGTCCGACCACGCCACCGACCCCCGGTACTCCGGGACGGCGCCGCAGCCGGACCCGTTCGGCGGCATGACCCCGCCGCCCGGCGCCGTGCACCCGCACGCCGTTCCGGGCGCGCACCAGGCCCCGCACGGCGCGCCGGGCCCGGACGGCCGGCGCCGCGGCGGGCTCGCGCTGCCGATCGCCGCGGCCGTCGCCGTGGCGCTGGTCGTCGGCGCGGGCGGCGCGTGGGCGGCGATGCGCTCGGGCGGCGACGACGGCGGCGACCGGCCGGTCGCGTCGGACGACCGCGCCGCGGCGCGGGACGGCACGGCGGGCGACATCCGGCCCGGCCCGGAGGAGGCGGACGGCAAGGCGTCGAAGCCGTCCCCGACGAAGAGCGGGAGCGCGAAGCCGACGCAGAGCACGAACACGCGGAAACCGGGCGGCGGAGCGCAGCCGACCCCGGGCCGGAGCACGGGCACCGGCGGCGGTGGCGGCGGTGGCGGCGGCTCGGCTCCCCAGCCGGAACCGGCCAACAAGTACACGCCGCAGCAGGCGTGCGGCGGCGGCTACTCCGTACTCCGCTCGATGACGGTGCCGGGCGGCCGCGCCTACCTGCTCTACAGCAGCGCGACGCGGAAGAACTGCGCGGTGACGATGAAGACGCAGAACGTGGGGACGAAGTCGTCCGTCTCGACGTTCGTCCAGGCGAAAGGCAAGGGGCAGGTCTCCGACGGCGGCTCGTTCGAGTGGTACGCGGGCCCGGTGTACGTGCAGGCGCCGGGCGTGTGCGTCCGGTTCGGCGGCAACGGCAGCGCCTCGTCCTACGGCAACTGCGGCTGAGCGGCGCTGAGCCGCCCGGTGCGGTCCGGAGCCGCTCGGACGCGATCAGGGGGGCCGGATACGAGAAAAGGCCGCCTCCAGGGCGGCCTTTGCCGTCTGCCACGGGAACCGCACGCGATGCGGACGGGTCGACGTTCGACACTCCGTTGCCGACCCGCCTGCGTTTCGACGAACCGCATTGGGGCGATCCCGCGGGCGGGATCATGCGGGGTTGGGTTGCGGTCTCGAGAGGTTCCGGTAGCGGGTTTTCTGTCCTGGACGGACTAGTTGCGGGACGCGATCAGATGATCGAAGTCGCCGTCTTTCGCGCCCAGGATGAGAGCTTCGATCTCGGGGCGCGTGTAGATGAGGGCCGGGCCCTCGGGGTGGCGGGAGTTGCGCATCGCGACGCGGTCGCCGGGAAGTTCGGCGATCTCGACGCAGTTCCCCTGGGAGTTGCTTCGCCGGGACTTCAGCCAGCGCGCCCCCTCGAGGGCCGTCGCGGGCATCCCGTTGTCGTAGTCGTTCTGACCGGCCGGAAAGCGGCCGTGATCGGTCTGGAGCATCATGTCTCTCTGAGAAGATCACCAAGAAGCTCGACGGTGCGTTCCGGGGTGGCACTGTCGACGCACAGGCGTTCCATCGCCTGCAGATAGGTGTCGACGTCGTCGCGCTTGTCCAGGTACATCGCGCCGGTGAGGTTCTCGACGTAAACCACGTCCGGCAGATCCTGCTCGGGAAACCGCAGGATCGAGAAGGCCCCTCCCTCGGCGGCGTGGCCACCGAACCTGAACGGCATGATCTGGATGGTGACGTTGGGCAGCTTCGACATCTCGATGAGGTGCTCGAACTGGCCGCGCATCACTTCCGGACCGCCGATGGGTCGCCGCAGCGCCCCCTCGTCCAGGACGGCCCACAGGCGCGGCGCTTCCGGGCCCGTGAGGCGCTCCTGGCGCTGCAGGCGCAGCTCCACGCGCTGGTCGATCTCTTGTTCCGAGGCACCGGCGTTCCCCAGGCGGATCACCGCACGCGCATACCCCTCCGACTGCAGCAGTCCCGGGACGAACTGCAGTTCATACGTGCGGATCAGCGCCGCCGACTCCTCCAGACCCACGTAGGTCTGGAACCAGCCGGGCAGGACGTCGTTGTACCGGTGCCACCAACCGGGGGTGTTGGCCTCCCGCGCCAGCTGCAGCAGGGCGTCGCGTTCGGACTTCGCCGTGACGCCGTACAGCGAGAGCAGGTCGTCCACGTCTCGTTCTTTGAAGCTGACCCGCCCGAGCTCGAGGCGGCTGATCTTCGACTCCGACGCGCGGATGACGTACCCGGCGTCCTGACGGGTGACGCCCTTCGCCTCCCGCAGGCGACGAAGCTGCGACCCGAGCAGGATCCGACGCACGGTCGATCCGCTTCCCGGCGTCTCTGAAGTCACGCCCAACCTCCCGGCTTCACTGGCGGACAGCGAACCTAGTGTGCCACTGACCTCCGTGTCCTGCGGTTACCTCCGATCGACCGAGCCCCTCCAAGCCGTCTCACTCCCCCCACGACCCGGATGCACGTGCATTGGGCCTTGCATTCGCACGCTACGATGCGCAGGATAACGCACGAGACTTCCGAGCCACGGCTGCACAACGAGAACACTCTGCGGGGTCCCGGGAATGACGTCACGCCACGCGCACGACGACACGCGGTGGGAGCTCGGCCCCGTCGTGGGGCCGGCCGACCCACAGGACCATGCCGTGCATTCGACACCCGTACCGGAATCGTCCGACCTGCCCCCTCGCCTCGACCGGGGCCTGGCCGCGCTGAGCGAGCTGACCGGGCCGACGGTCTCCTTCACCGTCGCGCCCGACCCCGAGTCCGTCACCGAGGCGCGGCACTTCACGCTGTCCCGGCTCGACGAGTGGGGCCTGTCCGATCTCGCCGACGACGTCGGGCTGGTCGTCTCCGAACTCGTCACCAACGCCCTGCGGCACAGCGGCGGCGCCCTGGCCGGCGGGCGCCCCACGGGCGACGCCGTCCACCGCGAGGACGCCCACGGCCCCGCGCCCCACGAGGAGAGCCCGTACGGCGCGGCGCAGTACGGCGAGGCGCGGTTCGGGCCGGACGCCCGCGGCGCGAACGCCTTCGGGACGGGCGCGTTCAGCGACCCCGCGGACCCGCTGGGCTCCGCGCCGTCCGCGATCCGCCTGCGGCTCGTCCACGAGGGCCCCTGGCTGCTGTGCGGGATCCTCGACGCCAGCCGCTCCGCGCCGCGCCGCAAGGAGCCCGACTACATCGCCGAGACGGGCCGGGGCCTGCACCTCGTCGAGTCGTTCAGCGTCCGCTGGGGGTGGCGCACCCTCGCCCGGGGCAAGGTGGTCTGGGCGCTGTTCCGCTCGGACCCGCCCCGATCCTGACCGCACCGGACGCCGGAGCGGCACCGGCACCGACTCACGGCGACGACACCGGCACACGACGACACCGGCATCCGGCGACGCGGAGCGGCCCTCGGCGGCAGGCGCGACAAACCAGACGATCCGGGTATGACACGCTTCAAAGGGAATGACCCGGTAAAGACCGGCGGCCAGGACCGGCCGGGACGACCGCAGGGAGGAGCACCGGTGGAGTTCGCCGTCGAGCACCGCGAGGAGAAGGGCCTCACCGTCGTCGAGATCAGCGGCGAGATCGACGTCTTCACCAGCCCCCGGCTGCGGGAGGAACTGCTCGACGTCATCGAGGGCGGCGGCCTGCACCTGGTGATCGACCTGAGCGAGGTCACCTTCCTCGACTCGACGGGCCTCGGCGTCCTCGTCGGGGTCTACCACCGGCTCCGCGCCCGCGACGGCTCGATGTCGTTCACCGGCGTCGGCGACCGCGTCCGCCGCGTCTTCCACGTCACCCAGCTGACGAAGATCTTCGTGCTGCACCCGTCGCTGGAGGACGCCGTCGCGGCGCACGAGTCGCAGGCGTCCTAGAAGTTATCCACAGGTTCCCGCGAGGGTTCGGCGGGGCCGTGCAGCCGGTACGGTGGCACAGAGATCAAGCCCGCCGCTGGGCCGTGTTCCGAAGGGCCCGTCCCGCCGACGCGCGCGGTGCTGTCCGCAAACCGATACGGACGGGAGCGCTCCGTGGCAGAACAGCCGCTGCATGAGCACACGCTCGGCAATGGCCTGCGCGTGGTGGTCTGCGAGGACCATGTCGTACCGCTGGCCGCAGTGAACCTCTGGTACGGCGTGGGGTCGCGGCACGAGCGCGCCGGCCGGACGGGGCTCGCGCACCTGTTCGAGCACCTCATGTTCCAGGGATCCGCGAACGTCGCCGAGGGCGAGCACGCCGCGCTGCTGGAGAGCGCGGGCGCGTCCTTCAACGCCAGCACGTCCTTCGAGCGCACGAACTACTACGAGACCGTCCCGGTCAGCCACCTGGAGCTCGCGCTCTGGCTGGAGGCCGACCGGATGGGGACGCTGCCCGCCGCGCTCACCCAGGCCAACCTGGACAACCAGCGCGACGTGGTGAAGAACGAGCGCCGCCAGCGGTACGACAACCAGCCCTACGGGACGGCGTTCGAGCGCCTGTGCGCGCTCACGTTCCCCGAGGGCCACCCGTACGCGCACACGCCCATCGGCTCCATGGAAGACCTCGACGCCACCACCCTCGAGGACTGCGCCGACTTCTTCGCCACCTGGTACGCCCCCGGCAACGCCGTCCTGTCCGTCGTCGGCGACGTCGACCCGGAGAAGACGATCGCGGCCGTCGAGCGCTACTTCGGCGGCATCCCGTCGGGCCCGGCGAAGCCGCCGGCCCGCGCCGGCGACCTCGGCCCGCTCGGCGAGATCCGGGGCGAGACCCTCGACGAGGAGGTCCCCTCCCCCGCCTACTTCGCGATGTTCCCCCTCCCGACGGACGGCGGCGACGACGTCGAGGCCGCCGAACTCGCCGTGGAGATCCTCGGCGGCGGGTCCGGCTCGCGGCTGTACGACCGGATGGTCCGCCGCGACGAGATCGCCACCGAGGTGTGGGCGGGCGTGACGCGGCTGGCGTCCGGCCCGTCCCTGGCCATCGTCGACGCGATCGGCCCCGACCCGGAGAAGATCGCCGCGGTGCTGGACGAGGAGCTCGCCCGGTTCGCCGCCGAGGGCCCCGACGCCGACGAGACCGCCCGCGCCACCGCGCAGGCCGAGCGCGGGTTCCTCGAGCAGACCGAGACGGTCACCGGGCTGGCGAACGCGCTGTCGCAGAACGCCACCCAGTTCGGCGACCCCGCCCGGGTCTTCACCGCTCCCGGCCGCGCCGCCGCCGTCACCGGCGACGCCATCAAGGAGATGGCCGCCCGCTGGCTCGCGCCCGGCGCCCGCACCGCCCTGACCTACGGAGGCACGCAGTCGTGACGCAGACCCCGGGCCTGAACCTCGCGCCCCGTCCCGTCCCCGGGCCCGTCCCGGCGTGGGCCTTCCCCGCCGCCGACGCGGGCCGCGTCCCGGCCGGTCCCGCGACGCTCCGCTGCGACCTGCCCGGCCGCCGCCTCGCCGCCGTCCGGCTGGTGCTGCACGCCGGCGCGGGCCGCGAGCCCGCCGGGGCGGACGGCGTCGCGGCGCTCACCGCGCGCGCCCTCCAGGAGGGCACCGAACCCGGCGGCGGCACCGCGCTGACCGCCGCGTTCGAGCGGCTCGGCGCCAGCCTCTACACCTTCGCCGACCTCGCCGCCCTGCGGATCGGGCTCGACGTCCCCGCCACCCGGCTCGCCTCGGCGATGGAGCTGCTGTCCGCGGTGGTCCGGCGCCCCGCGCTGGACGACGCCGACGTGCGGCGGCTCGTCCGCGAGCGCCTGGAGGACATCGCGCAGGAGGACGCCACCCCGGCGTCCCGCGCGATGCGCGAGCTGCGCGCCGTGATGTTCCCCGCCGAGGCCCGCGCGTCCCGCCCGACCGGCGGCGGCCGCGCCTCCGTCGAGGCCCTGACCGGCGCCGATGTCCGCTCCTTCTACGGGTCGATCGTCCCCGCCGAGGCCACCGCGGTCGTCGCCGGCGACCTCACCGGCCTCGACGCCGACGCCGCCCTCGCCGCCGCCCTCGAAGGCTGGGCCGGCACCGGCGGCCCGCTGCCCGCCGCCGACACGGTCCTGCCCGAGTCCGCCCCGCGGATCGTCATCGTCGACCGCCCCGGCTCCGTGCAGACCTACCTCAGCTTCGGGCACGGCGTCCCCGACCGCTCGCACCACGACTGGCCGTCCCTCACGGTCGCGGCGCACGTCCTCGGCGGCGGGCTCACCTCCCGGCTGAACACCGTCCTGCGCGAGGAGAAGGGCTACACCTACGGGATGCGCGCCGGGCTGCTCCGGATGCGGTACTGCGGGCTGTTCGTCGCGCAGGGCGCCGTGCACACCGAGGTCACCGCCGACGCCGTCGCCGACGCCCTCACCGAGCTGCGCGGCATCGTGTCCCGCGGCATCGAGGCCGACGAGCACGGCGCGTCCGTCCGGGCCCTGGCCGACCGGGCGCCCGCCGAGTACGAGACGCCGTTCGCCATCGCCACCGAACTCGCCGACGCGTCCGCCAGCGGCCTCGGCGCCGACTACCCCACCCGGTACCTGGAGGCCGTCCGGGCGTCCACCCCGGACGGCGTCGCGCGCACCTACCGCAAGCACGTCGACCCCGACGCGCTGACCGTGATCGCCGTCGGCGACGCCGAGCAGATCCGCAGCCCGCTCGAAAAACTCGGTTACGCCTCTGTCACCGTCACCTCGAAGGAATGACCCATTTCCCCTAGGGTTTCGGTTGTCGGCATGAACCGTCGCACGGCGGCTTCCGTCTGACCTCTGCGGGGAATCCGCGCCGACGTCACAGAGAGGAACGGCCGGTGTCCTACGGGCAGCCCCACGGGGGCATGGCGGGCGGACCGTCCGTCGACACGATCCTGTCGGAGCCGAACTGCAAGCCGGGCGGCGTGATCGCGGGCACGGTGCACCTGCGCGGCGGGGGCCGGCCGGTCGACGTCCGGCACGTCACCCTCGCGCTGATGCCTCGCATGCAGAACGGCTACGGCGGCGAGACCGCGGGCCCGGAGGTCTACCGGGGCGCGCTCACCCGCTCGTTCCGGCTGGAGACCGGGCAGCAGCGCGACCTGGCGTTCTCCATCCCGCTGCCCTACGAGCTGCCGTTCACGACCGTGCTCGGCCGGACGCTGCCCGGCTTCACGATCGGGATGTGCACCGAGGTCGACGCGGTCGGCCAGCCCGACCCGGGCGACATCGACCCGATCTCCGTGGAGCCCCTCGAGTCGCAGCAGTGGGTGCTCGCCGCGATCGCGCAGCTCGGCTTCAAGATCGGCAAGGTGACGTTCGAGGAGTCGAAGCTGCGCGGCGTCTCGCAGCAGCTCCCGTTCCACCAGGAGATCCACCTGTCGCCGCCGTCCCAGTACCGGGGACGGCTCGGCAAGGTGGGCCTGAGCTTCGTCGCCAGCCCGCGCACGATGGCGTTCGTCCTCCGCGCCGAGGACCGCGAGGCCCCGCCCGACGACGCGTTCGGCGTCTTCCAGGTCCCGCACGCCGAGGCCGCCGAGGCCGACTGGCAGCGCAAGATCACGCAGTGGCTCGACGCCGCGGCGGCCCTGCGGCCCAAGGCGTCCCCGCACGGGCCCGCGCCGTCCCCGCACGGTCCGGCGCCGTCCCCCTCGGGCGGCGCGCCGCTGCCGCCGCCCGGCGGCGCCTACCCGCCGCCGCCGCCGCCGTCGCCGTCGCCGTCGCAGGGCTACGGCCCGCCCGGCAACGCGAACTACCCGCCGCCCGGCCAGGGCGGCGCCCCCGGCTTCCCCGGCACCCCGCCGCCGCCCGGCCCGGGCTACCCGGCCGGAGCACCGCACGGGCGGCGGCGGGGTGCCGGG
>NZ_QHJN01000196.1:0-13568 GCF_003947565.1 Actinomadura sp. WAC 06369
CCTCGTCGCGGACCGGCGCCCGCCCGGCCCGCGACGAGGACGGCTGCGCCCCCGTCTGCGCGCCCCCCGAGTGACGCCCGCCCGAGCGGCCGCCACCCGGAGGGTCCGGTCCCTCAGCGCCCGCGGCGGCGGTGCCGGTCAGCAGGCGGCGGGGGCCGGGGCCCTCGTCGCCGAGGCGGTCGTAGGGGTTCGCGAGCGCGCACTTGCTGATCGAGAGGCAGCCGCAGCCGATGCAGTCGGTGAGGTCGTCGCGGAGCTTCTCGAGCTGGGCGATGCGGTCGTCGAGGGTGCCGCGCCAGTGCTGCGACAGCCGCGCCCAGTCGTCGACGGTCGGGGTGCGCTCCTCGGGGAGGGTGGCGAGCGCCTCGCGGATCTCGGCGAGCGGGATGCCGACCCGCTGGGACACCTTGATGAAGGACACCCGGCGGAGCGTGTCGCGGCTGAACCGGCGCTGGTTCCCGGCCGTCCGGCGGCTGCTGATCAGCCCCTTGGACTCGTAGAAGTGCAGGGCGGAGACGGCCACGCCGCTGCGCTCGGCGAGCTGGCCGACGGTCAGTTCCTGCACCCGGAATTCCAGCCGCGTCATGCTCCGCATCCTAGACGCCCGATCCGGATGCCCGGTGGTGCGGCCGATCCGGGGCGGCTAGTGCGGGCGCGGGGACGGCTCGCCGTACGGGCGCCGGCCGCGCCGCGCGTCCTCGCCGAGCCTGCGGAGCCGGAACGCGGCGCCGATCATCGCCGCGCCGAACAGGATCGACGCCAGCCCGATCAGCCAGACGAGCGCGAGCGCGCCGCTCACCGGCCACGCCAGCAGGAGGACGCCGAAGACGACGGAGATCGCGCCGGTCAGCGCGTAGAGCCATTCGCCGCGCAGCTCCCGGCGCAGCGCGACCGCGGCGACGATCTCGAACACGCCGGTGGCGATCGCCCAGATCCCGATGAGCCACAGCAGGACGAGCGCGGTGGCGGCGGGCCACACCAGGGCGAGCACGCCGAGGACGATCCCGGCCGCGCCGGAGACGCCGAGCCAGCCGCGGGACGCGCCGCCGGTCGTCCCGCGGATCGCGTGCGCGACCGCCGCCGCGCCGTCGACGAGGGCGTACGCGCCGAAGAGGAGCACCAGGGCCCAGACGGTGATGCCGGGCCACACCCACGCGACGATGCCGAACAGGACGGCGAACGCGCCGCGCAGCGCCAGTACCCACCAGTGGCGGGTCATGAGGTCGAACACGCCTGCCTCCCGGAGTCGGGGAACGGTCACCCCGTCCGTTCCCGCGGGAGTCCGGGGCAAGCGCCCGCGACGGCGGCGCCCGCCGCCCGGACGTGCCGGGCGGCGGGCGCGTGGTGCCGTGCGGGGGCCGTGCGGGAGGCCCGCGCGGGTCAGTGCTCCAGGCGGCGCACCAGGCTGTGGTACTCGTCCCACAGGGCCTTCGGGGTGTGGTCGCCGAACGTCTCGAAGTGCGGCACGACGAGCGCGGCCTCCTCCTTCCACACCTCGGTGTCGACCGACAGGAGGGTGTCGAGGGCGGCGTCGTCGATGTCGAGGCCCTCGGTGTCCAGCGAGTCCTTGGTCGGCAGGTGCCCGATCGGGGACTTGACCGCGTCGGCCTTGCCGTTGAGGCGCTCGACGATCCACTTCAGGACGCGGCTGTTCTCACCGAAGCCGGGCCAGATGAACTTGCCGTCGGCGTCCTTGCGGAACCAGTTGACGTAGTAGATCCGGGGCAGCTTCTCGGGGTCGGTGGCCTTGCCGATGTCGAGCCAGTGGCCGAAGTAGTCGCCCATGTTGTAGCCGCAGAACGGCAGCATCGCGAACGGGTCGCGGCGCAGCTCGCCGACCTTGCCCTCGGCGGCGGCGGTCTTCTCCGACGCCACGTTGGCGCCGAGGAACACGCCCTGCTGCCAGTCGAACGACTCGGTGACCAGCGGGACGGCGGTGGCGCGGCGGCCGCCGAACAGGATCGCCGAGATCGGCACGCCCTTCGGGTCCTCCCACTCGGGCGCGATGATCGGGCACTGCCCGGCGGGGGTGGTGAAGCGGGCGTTCGGGTGCGCGGCGGGCGTCTCCGACCCGGGCGTCCAGTCGTTGCCCTTCCAGTCGGTGAGGTGCGCCGGGGGCTCGTCGGTGAGGCCCTCCCACCACACGTCGCCGTCGTCGGTGAGGGCGACGTTGGTGAAGATGCTGTTGCCCCACAGCGTCTTCACGGCGTTGGCGTTGGTGCTCTCGCCGGTGCCGGGCGCGACGCCGAAGAAGCCGGCCTCGGGGTTGATCGCGTAGAGGCGGCCGTCGTCGCCGAACCGCATCCAGGCGATGTCGTCGCCGATCGTCTCGACCTTCCAGCCGGGGATCGTCGGCTCCAGCATGGCGAGGTTGGTCTTGCCGCAGGCGGACGGGAACGCGGCGGCGACGTAGCGGGTCTCGCCGTCCGGCGGGGTCAGCTTGAGGACGAGCATGTGCTCGGCCATCCAGCCCTCGTCGCGGGCCATCGTGGAGGCGATCCGCAGCGCGTAGCACTTCTTGCCGAGCAGGGCGTTGCCGCCGTACCCGGACCCGAACGACCAGATCTCACGGGTCTCGGGGAAGTGCGTGATGTACTTCGTGGAGTTGCAGGGCCACTTCACGTCCTGCTGGCCGGGCTCGAGCGGGGCACCGACGGAGTGGACGGCCTTGACGAACGAGCCGCGCTCCTCGATCAGCCGCAGCGCGCCCGCGCCCATCCGGGTCATGATCCGCATCGACACCGCGACGTAGGCGGAGTCGGTGATCTCGACGCCGAGCTGGGAGATCTCGCCGCCCAGCGGGCCCATGCAGAACGGCACCACGTACATGGTGCGGCCCTTCATGCAGCCGTCGAAGAGCCCGCTCAGGGTCTCGCGCATCTCGCCGGGGGCGATCCAGTTGTTCGTGGGACCGGCGTCCTCCTCCTTCTCGGAGCAGATGAACGTCCGGTCCTCCACGCGGGCCACGTCGGTGGGGTCGGAGGCGGCGTAGAAGCTGTTGGGTCGTTTCGCCGGGTCGAGCCGCGTGAGCGTGCCCTGCTCGACGAGCAGGCCGGTGAGCCGCTCCCACTCGTCGTCCGAGCCGTCGCACCACTCGACGCGGTCGGGCTTCGTCAGCTCGGCGATCCCGCGTACCCAGTCAATCAGTTCGGTGTGACCGGTAGGGGCCTGGTCGAGGCCGGGGACCTGGATGGACACGGGCTACTCCTTCAGCTGTTCGCAGGATCTTTGCATGATGAACAAGACCCTCGGTTTTTGCCATTTGGTCTGGACCAATCCCGTCGGTTTTTGGGCCTTCCCGACCCCTTTTGTGATTGATATCACCAGACTACGGGCGGCCCGGACGTCTCATCCCAAACCAGGACATAACCGCCCTCAAGCTGGGTAAACGTGCGTCTCGGTGGCCTTGACGGCCGCCCATATCGGGCTGCCTTCCGACAATTGGAGCTCCGCGACCGCCGCCGCGGTGACGTCCGCGAGGGCCGTAAAGGCATCGCCCGCGAGCCGCACCCGCACCCGGTCCCCGTGCCGTTCGATCGCTCCCACACGGGCCTGCCAGAGGTTGCGGGGGCTGCCGTCCGGGCGCGTCCGGTACAGGGCCACGGCCGATGGCGCGAAGGCCACGAACACCTGACCGGTGAGTGACTCCACAGTGTCCAGAGTGTGAGAACCGTCACCCAGCACGACGCGGCCGCCCTCGGCCGTCCCCCGGTAGAGGTTCAGCCCCACGAGGCGGGCGACGTAGTCGGTGCGGGGTCGGCGCGCGACGTCGGCCGGCTCGCCCTCCTGCACGGGCCGCCCGCCCTCGACCACGACGATGCGGTCGGCCAGGACCATCGCGTCCAGCGGATCGTGGGTGACGAGCACCGCCGCGCCCTCGAACCCGGCGAGGTGGCGGCGCAGCGCCGCCCGGATCTCCATCCGGGTGTGGGCGTCCAGCGCGGCGAGCGGCTCGTCGAGCAGGAGCAGGCCCGGCCGGACGGCCAGCGCGCGGGCGAGCGCGACCCGCTGCGCCTGGCCGCCGGACAGCTCGCGCGGCCTGGCCGACGCGTACGCGCCGAGGCCCACGCGCTCCAGCCACTCGGCGGCGGTCCGCCGCGCCTCGCGGCGCCGGGCGCCCCCGCAGCGCGGCCCGAACGCGACGTTGTCGAGGGCGCTGAGGTGCGGGAAGAGCAGGTAGTCCTGGAACACCATGCCGACGCGGCGGCGCTCGGGCGGCAGCGGGCGCAGGTCGGCGCCGTCCAGCCGCACGTGCCCGCCGGACGTCGCGACGAGCCCGGCGAGGGCCCGCAGGGCCGTGCTCTTCCCCGCACCGTTCGGCCCGAGCAGCGCCACGACCTCGCCGGGCCCGGCCGCGAGCGGCAGGTCGAGGACGAACCCGCCGCGCCGCACGACCACCCGCGCGTCCAGGCCCGCCCCCGCGCCCTTCCCCTCGTCCGTCCCGCCGGTCATGACGCGCCCGTCCAGCGGTCGCGGAGGGCGGCCAGCACCACGACCGACACCGCGAGCATCACCAGGCTGAGGACGATCGCGGCCTGCGGGTCGGTCTCCAGCGCGAGGTAGACGGCCAGCGGCATCGTCTGGGTCTCGCCCGGGAAGTTCCCCGCGAACGTGATCGTCGCGCCGAACTCGCCGAGCGCGCGCGCCCAGCACAGGACCGCCCCCGCCGCGACGCCCGGCGCGGCGAGCGGCAGGGTCACGCGGCGGAACGCCGTCCAGCGGGTGGCGCCGAGGGTCGCGGCGGCCTCCTCGTAGCGCAGGTCGGCGGCGCGCAGCGCCCCCTCGACGCTGATCACGAGGAACGGCATGGCGACGAACGTCTGCGCGAGCACCACGCCGGCCGTGGTGAACGGCAGCGTGATCCCCAGCGACTCCAGCGGGCCGCCGACGATCCCCCGCCGTCCGGCGGCCAGCAGCAGCGCGACGCCGCCGACCACCGGCGGCAGCACCAGCGGCACCGTGACCAGCGCCCGGACGAGCCGGACGCCGGGGAACGGGACGCGCGCGAGCGTCCACGCCAGCGGGACGCCGAACAGCACGCACAGCACGGTCGCGGCCGTCGCGGTGACCAGCGAGAGCCGCAGCGCGTCCAGGACCTCCGGCCGCGCGAGCCGGGTGCCGAGCGTCGACCACGGCGCGCGGACGAGCAGCCCGGCGAGCGGCAGCACGAGGAACGCGAGCCCCGCGAGCGCGGGCAGCACCAGGACCAGCGGCGGGCGGCCCGGGACGGTGTCGCGCGCGGTGTCGTGCGCGGTGTCCGGCGCGCTCACGGGGCCTGGAAACCGGCCCGGCCGAGCACGGCCCCGCCGCGCGGCCCCGTCACGAGGTCGATGAACTCCCGCGCGAGCCCCGGCTGCGGCGCGTGCGCGACCCGGACGATCGGATAGTCGTTGACGGCCTCGGCCGCCGCCGCGAACTCGATGGCCGCGACGTCCCCGCCGGCGGCCCTCGCGTCGGTGCGGTAGACGAGTCCCGCGTCGGCCTCCCCGAGCCGCACCTTGGTCAGCACGGCCTTGACGTCCTTCTCCAGGGACACGGGCGCGACCGCCACCCCGGCCGCGTCCAGCGCGGTGCGCGACGCCGCGCCGCACGGCACCTGCTCGGCGCACAGGACGACCCGTAGCCCGTCGCGCGCCAAGTCCCCGACCGTCCGGACGCGGCGGGGGCCGTCCTCGGGGACGGCGATGACGAGCCGGTTCGTGGTGAACACGCGCGGGTCGCCGGCCGCGTCCCCGGCGTCCGTCACCGTCCTCATGGTCGCGGGGCTGGCGGAGGCGAACACGTCCGCGGGCGCGCCCTGGGTGATCTGCTGGGCGAGCGTCGAACTCCCGGCGAAGCCGAAGCGGACCTCCGTCCCGGGGTGGGACTCCTCGAACTCCTCCCCCAGTTCGGTGAACGCCTCGGTGAGCGACGCCGCCGCGAAGACCGTCAGCGTCCGTCCGCCGCCCTCACCCGGGGCGCCGTCCACCTCGCCGCATCCGGCGAGCGCGGCGGCCGAGGCGAGCAGGGCGAGCAGGGCGGCGGCGGCCGTGCGCTGGAACACCTCTCCCCCTCAGCCCGCGTCGGGCAGCTCGACGACGACGTTGGTGGACTTCACGACGGCCTCCGCGACCACGCCCGGCGCGAGGCCCAGCTCGTCCGCCGCCTCACGGCTCATCAGCGACACCACCCGGAACGGCCCGGCCTGGATCTCCACCTGCGCCATGACGCCGTCGCGGACCACCTCGGTGACGATCCCGCGCAGGCGGTTGCGCGCCGAGGAGGAGCGCTCGCCGTGCTCCCCGAGGCCGCCGCGCGCCTGCTCCCGGACGAACGCCGCCAGGTCGGGCCCGGGGACCCGGCGGCGCCCGTGCTCGTCCCGCGCGGCCGGGAGCCGCCCGCCGTCCACCCACCGCCGCACGGTGTCCGCGCTCACGCCCAGCAGCACCGCCGCCTCGCCGATCCCGAATGTCGTCACGCGGCAACCTTAGCGTCTCGCAGATTCGAGACGCATCCGGCCGAAAGTACGGAGATTGCCAACCCGGTCGCGGGTCGGGTCTGGCACATGCAACCGGGGCTTGACCTCGACCGAACTTGAGGTTCTACCGTCGTGCCATGGACACCATCACCGATCCCTTCACCGCCGCCGAACGCGCCTACCTCGCCGCGCAGAGCCTCGGGCGCCTGTCCACGATCGGCCCCGACGGCGCCCCGCAGACGCGGCCGGTCGGCTTCCGGCTGAACGACGACGGCACCATCGACATCGGCGGCCCCGACAACGCGAACAGCCGCAAGTACCGCAACGTGCAGGCCGTCCCGCACGTGTCGTTCCTCGTCGACGACGTGGCCGCGGCCGACGACCCCGACGCGGTCAAGCCCGGCTGGGGCCGCGGCGTCGAGATCCGCGGCGCCGCCGAGCCGGTCAAGGGCACGATGCACATCGGCGAGGGCTTCTTCAGCGACGACCTGATCCGCATCCGCCCGACCCGGATCGTCAGCTGGCACATCGACCGCGACCACCCCGAGCTGCGCTCCCGGGCGGTCTGATCCGTCCGGCGGCCGCCGGACGGCGCCGAGCGCGGGGCGGACCCCTGCTAGCGGTTGCCGTGGCGCATGTTGCGGACGGCCTTCGTCGTCTCGTAGCTGCGCTTCTCGTCGTCCACCTGGACGTCGTCGCGGTCGGTGAACATGGCCAGGAACCCGAACAGCAGGCCGACGCCGCCGATCCACGGTTCCCGCCAGGCGAAGCTCAGCGCGACGCACACGACGGCACAGGACAGGAACAACAGCAGCTTCACCTAAGCACCCCTCGAGTAATGGACAACTTACTCGCGCCCGCTGATTGCATCCTGACACGCCGCGGCCCGCCCGGGGAAGGTCCCCGGACGGGCCGTGCTCGCGGTCGGGGCTACTTGCGGCCCTTCCCGCGCTTCTCGCGGATCTTCATCGTGACGTCCAGCGGGGTGCCCTCGAAGCCGAACTCCTCGCGCAGCCGGCGCTCGATGAACCGCCGGTACCCCTCCTCGAGGAACCCGGACGTGAACAGCACGAACCGCGGCGGACGCACGCCCGCCTGCGTCGCGAACAGCACCTTCGGCTGCTTCCCGCCCCGCACCGGGTGCGGATGCGAGTTCACCAGGTCGGCGAAGAACTGGTTCAGCTTCGACGTCGGCACCCGGGTGCCCCAGCCCTCGAGGGCCGCGTCGATCCCGGGGACGAGCTTCTCCACGTGCCGTCCGGTCTTCGCGGAGATGTTCACCCGCGGCGCCCACCGGGCGTTGTGGAGCTGCCGGTCGATCTCGCGCTCCAGGTAGTGGCGGCGCTCCTCGTCCAGCAGGTCCCACTTGTTGTAGGCGATGACCAGCGCGCGGCCCGACTCGACCACCATCGAGATGATCCGCAGGTCCTGCTCGGCGAGCGGCTCCCCCGCGTCGACGAGGACGACCGCGACCTCGGCCCGCTCCAGCGCCGACTGCGTCCGCAGCGTCGCGTAGAAGTCGGCGCCCTGGTTCTCCCGGTGCCGCCGCCGGATCCCGGCGGTGTCGATGAACCGCCACTCCCGGCCGCCCAGCTCGATCAGCTCGTCGACCGGGTCGCGGGTCGTCCCGGCGACCGCGTCGACGACCGCGCGGTTCTCCCCCGCGAGCTTGTTCAGCAGGCTCGACTTGCCGACGTTCGGACGTCCCAGCAGCGCCACCCGGCGCGGGCCGCCCGCCTCCGCGAACGTCTCGGCCGGCGGCTCCGCGGGCAGCGCCTCCAGCACCGCGTCCAGCAGGTCGCCGCTGCCGCGCCCGTGCAGCGCGCTGACCGGATGCGGCTCGCCGATGCCGAGCGACCACAGCAGCGCCGCGTCCGCCTCGGTGCCCGCGTCGTCGACCTTGTTCGCGACCAGCACCACCGGCTTGCCCGCGCGCCGCAGGATCTCCACCACGGCCTCGTCGACGTCGGTGGCGCCCACGGTCGCGTCGACCACGAACATCACGACGTCGGCGAGGTCGACCGCCAGCCGGGCCTGCTCGGCGATCGCCGCGGCCAGCCCGGACGAGTCCGGCAGCCAGCCGCCGGTGTCGACGACGGTGAACCGCCGCCCGCTCCACGTCGCGTCGTAGGCGACGCGGTCCCGGGTGACGCCCGGGACGTCCTCGACGACGGCCTCGCGGCGCCCCAGGATCCGGTTGACCAGCGTGGACTTGCCGACGTTCGGGCGGCCGACGACCGCCACCACCGGCGCCGGCCCCTCGTCCGCGCCGACTTCGGCGCCGACGTCGACCGTCTCCATGTCGACCGTCTCGATCTCGTATTCGCTCACTGTGCTTCCCCGGCGGGCGCCGTACGGCCCGCTCACTCCCGCTCTTTGGCGAGGCGGACGACCGCCTCGATGACCTCGTCGAGCCCCAGCTCGGTCGAGTCGATCTCGTGCGCGTCGGCCGCCTTCGTCAGCGGCGACGCCTTCCGGGTGGAGTCGATCCGGTCCCGGCGGGCCTGCTCGGCCTGCGTGACCTGAACCGACGCGCCCGGGTCGGCCGCCAGTTCCTTCGCCCGGCGCTGCGCCCTGGCCTCCTCGCTCGCGGTCAGGAACACCTTCACCGCGGCGTCCGGCGCGACCACCGTGCCGATGTCGCGGCCCTCCACCACGATGCCGCCGACACCGATGATCTCGCGCTGCAGGTCGACCAGCCGGGTGCGGACCGCCGGAACGGAGCTGACCGCGCTGACCGCGTTGGTCACCTCGCGGGTGCGGATCGGCCCGGACACGTCCTCGCCGTCCACCGCGATCGCCGGGGCGTCCGGGTCGGTGCCCGCCTCGATCGCCGGCTCCAGCGCGCGGGCCGCGACGGCGCCCGCGTCCTCCACCGGCACCCCGGCCCGCAGCATCCACCAGGTCATGGCGCGGTACATGGCGCCGGTGTCCAGGTAGCGCAGGCCCAGCGCGCGGGCGACGCCCTTGGAGGCGCTCGACTTGCCCGACCCGGAGGGTCCGTCCATGGCGATGACGAGCGGCACGATCGCTCCCTTTCTCTGTTCGTCGGAGCGCCCCACGGCGCGGCCGTCGGGCGAACGGGCGGCGCTCGTCCCGCCGCAGCGCGGCGTGCGCGTCCCCCGTACGAGCCCCGGCGCATCAGGCTACCGGGCCGCGGCCACCCCCGGCGCCGTGCCGGGGCCGCTCAGCCCCCGGTGGGTCGGCCCGGCACCGACCAGCCGCGGGCGCGCAGCTCGTCGGCGAGCCGGTCGGCCGCCTCGGGGGCCACCGACAGCTCCAGGACGCCCACCGGGCGGCCCGGCGAATGCTCGATCGTCACGTCCTCGATGTTGACCCCGGCGATCCCCGCCGCCTGGAACACCATCGCCAGCTCGCCCGGACGGTCCGGGATCACCACCTGGACGGACGTGTACGCGGACTGGTCGCCGCCGTGCTTGCCCGGGATGCGGGACCGGCCCGCGTTGCCGCGCAGCAGCAGGTCGGCGACGTGCGCCGCGGCGCCCTCGCTGCCGTCCCGCAGCAGCGACGCGGCCACCGCGAGGTCGGTCGCCACGCCCTCCAGGACGTCCGCGACCGGCTGCGCGTTCGCGGCGAGGATGCCGATCCACAGCTTCGGGTCCCCGGCGGCGATCCGGGTGACGTCCCGGACGCCCTGGCCCGCGAGGCCCAGCGCCGTGTCGTCGGCGCCGGTCAGCCGGGCCGCGACCGCCGCCGACACCACGTGCGGGCCGTGCGACACCAGCGCGACCGCCCGGTCGTGCTCGGCCGCGTCCACCGTGACGGGCATCCCGCCGCAGGCCCGCACCAGCGCGGTGACCCGCGCCACCGCGTCCGGGCCGGCCTCCGGCCCGGGGGTCAGCGCCCACGGGCGGCCGAGGAACAGGTCCGCGCGGGCCGCGCCCGGCCCGGACCGCTCGCTGCCCGCGAGGGGATGGCCGGGCACGAACACCGACATGTCGCAGCCCAGCTCCGCCGCCTGCGCCAGCGGCAGCGCCTTCACGCTCGCCACGTCGGTGTAGACGGACGCGAGCCCGCGCTTCTGCGCGTCCAGCAGCGTCACCGCGACCGCGGCGGGCGGCACGGCGAGGACGGCCAGGTCGGCGGGGCCGTCCAGGGCGCCGTCCGGCAGCGCCCGCCCCGCGCCGAGCTCGACGGCCAGCTCCAGCGCCGCCGCGTCCCGGTCGGTCAGCAGCACCTCCGCGCCCCGCTCCCGGGCGGCCAGGGCGATCGAGGTGCCGATCAGGCCCGTGCCGACCACGGCGATCCGCAGGTCCCCCAGTTCGTCTTTCACGCCGCCACCCTCTTCACTGCGATGTCCCGCCTGTTGCGCGCCGGTGCGCGTCGCTGCGCGTCACTGCGCGATGTCGAGCCGGAGGGCGGTCGCCCCCCGCAGGTACACGTGCTGGACGTCCGAGCGCGGCCGGTCCGTCTCGATGTGCGCCATCAGCCGGATCACCAGCGGCAGGGCGTGCGGGACGCCGATCTCCGTCGCGCACAGCAGCGGCACCTCGTGGAACCCGAGCTTGCGCGCGGCGAGCGCCGGGAACTCCGCCGTGATGTCCGGCGTCACGGTGAAGATCACGCTGATGACGTCGTCGGTGCTGAGCGCGTTGCGGCTCATCACCTCGGCCACCAGTTCCGCCGTCGCCTCCAGGATCTGGTCCCGGTCGTCGGCGTCGATCTGCGTCGCCCCGCGGACCGCGCGTACCGCCACCTGCACTCCCCTCCTCGTCGTCCGCCCGCGGCTACAGCCCGACGGCCTTGTACAGCTCGCCGACCTCCCGGACGGTCAGCGCGCGCATCCCGCCCGGCTTCAGCTGCCCCAGCTTGATGGGCCCGAACTCTACGCGGGCCAGCTGCTGCACCGGGAAACCGACCTCCTTCAGCAGCCGCCGCACGATGTGCTTGCGCCCTTCGTGCAGGGTGATCTCCACGAGCACCCGGCGGCCCACCTGGTCGAAGATCCGGAACTTGTCGGCCTTCGCGGGGCCGTCCTCCAGCGTCACCCCGGCCTTCAGCCGCCGCCCGAGGTCGCGCGGGATCGGGCCGTGGATCTCGGCGAGGTAGGTCTTGAACACGCCGTAGCTGGGGTGGGTCAGCCGGTGCGACAGCTCCCCGTCGTTGGTGAGGAGGATCAGCCCCTCGGTGTCGGTGTCGAGCCGGCCGACGTGGAACAGCCGCTCGGGCACTTCCACGTAGTCGGCGAGGGACTTGCGGCCCCGCTCGTCCGACATCGTGCTGACCACGCCGCGCGGCTTGTTGATCATGTAGTACCGCATCTCGGAGCGGGTCTCGACCCGCCGGCCGTCCACGTGGATGACGGCGCGGTCCGGGTCGACGCGCTCGCCGAACCGGAACACCTTCTTGCCGTTCACGGTGACGCGGCCCTCGCCGATCAGCTCCTCGCAGTGGCGGCGGCTGCCGATCCCGGCCTCGGCCAGGACCTTCTGCAACCGCACGCCTTCGTTCTCGCTCACGTTTCCTCGATCATCCGGTCGGTCTTCGTACGGCCGGTCGGTGTCCGACCGCCTCGGTCATTCGTCGACCATCTCGTCGGGCAGGTCGTCGGGCAGGTAGGGGGCGAGCTCGGGCAGCTCGTCGAGATCGCGCAGCCCCAGCCGCTCCAGGAAGTACCCGGTGGTGCGGTAGAGGTGCGCCTGCGACCGCGGGTCCTGGCCGGCGTCCTCGATGAGGCCGCGCAGCGCCAGCGTCCGCATGACGCCGTCGCTGTTGACGCCGCGGATCGCCGACACGCGCGCGCGGCTCACCGGCTGCCGGTACGCCACGACGGCGAGGGTCTCCAGCGCGGCCTGGGTGAGCCGCGCCTGCCGCCCGTCCGTCACGAAGCGCTCCACGACCGGGGCGCACACGTCCCGGGTGTAGAACCGCCAGCCGCCGGCGACCTCCCTGAGGTCGAACCCCCGGCCCTGCACGGTGTATTCCGCGGCCAGCTCCCGGACGGCCGCCGCGATCTGCGGGCGGGGCCGCTCCAGCAGCTGCGCGAGCGTGATCTCGGCGACGGGCTCGTCGACGACCAGCAGGATCGCCTCGATCGCGGCGTGCAGGGTCGGGCCGTCGGGGGCGTCGAGCGGGCCGCCGGGCTCGGCGGTGATCGGTTCCTGGGTCATCGTCCCCCCTCGTCGTCGTCGCGGGCGTCCGCCGGGCCCGCCGGGTCCGCGGAGCCCGCCGCGTCCTCGGTGTGCTCGGTGTGCTCGGTGTGCTCGGCGCCTTCCGCGTGCTCGGCGTGCTCCGCGTCCTCGGCGTGCTCCGCGTCCCCGGCGGTTTTCGGGGCGCCCTCGTAGTCGTCGCCGACCGCGACGTCGCCGTCGTCGGTGCCGGTCCAGGCGACGTGCAGCTCGCCGAGCGGCTCGTCCTGGCGGAACGCGACGGCCTGCTCCCGGTACAGCTCGAGCAGCGCCAGGAACCGCGCGACGACCTCGTAGGTGCCGCCGGCGTCGGCCGCCAGGACCCGGAACGTCGTGTTGCGCAGCCGCCGCAGCATCGCCACGACGATCTCCGCCTGCTCCTTGACGCTCGCCTTCGGCTGGTACATGTGCTCGACGGACACCGACGGCGGCGCCTTGGGCGTCATCGCCCGCGCGGCGAGCCGCGCGAACTCGTCCGGTCCGAGGCCGAGCAGCACCTCGGGCAGCAGGTTCGCGAACCGCGGCTCCATCGGGACGAGCCGCGGGTAGCGGCGGCCGTGCTCGGCGATCCGCGCCGCGAAGACCCCCGCGACCTCCTTGTACGCGCGGTACTGCAGGAGCCGCGCGAACAGCAGGTCGCGGGCCTCCAGCAGCGCGAGGTCCTCCTCGTCGTCGACCTCGCCGGACGGCAGCAGCCGCGCGGCCTTGAGGTCCAGGAGGGTCGCGGCGACCAGCAGGAAGTGGCTGGCCTGGTCGAGGTCCCAGTCCTTGCCGTGGGACCGGATGTGCGCGATGAAGTCGTCGGTGACCTTGTGCAGGGACACCTCGGTGATGTCCAGCTTGTGCTTGGAGATCAGCCCGAGCAGCAGGTCGAACGGCCCGTCGAAGTTGTCCAGGTGGACGTGGAACCCGCCTTCCTCGGCGGTCTCCCCCGCGCTCTCCGCACCGGCCTCGGGCTCCGG
>NZ_QHJN01000197.1:0-13548 GCF_003947565.1 Actinomadura sp. WAC 06369
TGCGGGACATCATGAAGAACCTCTGATCACCCGATCGGACCACGAAAGACGCCCGAGCCGCCCGGCGTGTCGCCTTTGTCGTCGGGGACGCGAAAGACGCCCGGGCCGCCGGGCGGCTCGGGCGTCTTTCGTGGTCCGATCGGGTGATCAGAGGTTCTTCATGATGTCCCGCATGAGGCGGGCGGTCTCGCTGGGGGTCTTGCCGACGCGGACGCCGACCTTCTCCAGCGCTTCCTTCTTCGCCTCGGCGGTGCCGGACGAGCCGGACACGATCGCGCCGGCGTGGCCCATCGTCTTGCCCTCGGGGGCGGTGAACCCGGCGACGTAGCCGACGACCGGCTTGGTCACGTTCTGCTCGATGTAGGCGGCCGCGCGCTCCTCGGCGTCGCCGCCGATCTCGCCGATCATGACGATGGCGTCGGTCTCCGGGTCGTCCTGGAACGCCTGGAGGGCGTCGATGTGGGTCGTCCCGATGATCGGGTCGCCGCCGATGCCGACGCAGGTGGAGAAGCCGATGTCGCGCAGCTCGTACATCATCTGGTACGTCAGCGTGCCCGACTTCGACACCAGGCCGATGCGGCCGGGCGTGGTGATGTCGGCGGGGATGATGCCCGCGTTCGACTTGCCGGGGGACGCGATGCCGGGGCAGTTCGGCCCGATGATGCGGGTCTTGTTTCCCTTGGACTCGGCGTACGACCAGAAGAAGGCCGTGTCGTGCACCGGGATGCCCTCGGTGATGACGACGCAGAGGGGGATCTCGGCGTCGACGGCCTCGACGACGGCGTCCTTGGTGAACTTCGGCGGGACGAACACGACGGAGACGTCCGCGCCGGTCTCGGCCATCGCCTCGGCGACGGTGCCGAACACCGGGAGGGTGGTGCCGTCGAAGTCGACGGACTGCCCGGCCTTACGGGCGTTCACGCCGCCGACGACCTTGGCGCCGGAGGCGAGCATCCGGCGGCCGTGCTTGGTGCCCTCGGAGCCGGTGATGCCCTGAACGATGATCTTGCTGTTCTCGGTGAGCCAGATGGCCATGCTCATGCACCTGCCGCTGCGAGTTCCGCGGCGCGCTTGGCCGCGTCGTCCATGGTGTCGACCTGCTGCACGCCGTTCAGCGCCGCGTCCGTGAGGATCTCGCGGCCGAGCTCGGCGTTGTTGCCGTCCAGGCGGACGACCAGCGGGCGGTTGACGGTCTCGCCGCGGTCGGCCAGCAGCTTGTAGGCCGCGACGATGCCGTTGGCGACGGCGTCGCAGGCGGTGATGCCGCCGAAGACGTTGACGAACACCGACTTGACGTCGGGGTCGGAGAGCACGATCTCCAGGCTGTCGGCCATGACCTCGGCGGACGCGCCGCCGCCGATGTCGAGGAAGTTGGCGGGCTTCTGGCCGCCGAACTCCTCGCCGGCGTAGGACACGACGTCGAGGGTGGACATGACGAGGCCGGCGCCGTTGCCGATGATGCCGACGCTGCCGTCCAGCTTGACGTAGTTGAGGTCCTTGGCCTTGGCGGCGGCCTCGAGCGGGTCCGCGGCGGCCTTGTCCTCGAGCTTCTCGTGCTCCTGGCGGAACGACGCGTTGTCGTCGAGGGTGACCTTGCCGTCGAGCGCCTTCACCTGGCCGTCGGCGGTGAGGATCATCGGGTTCACCTCGACGAGGCTGGCGTCCTCGTCGGTGAACACGGCCCACAGGCGCTCGATGAGCTCGGCGGCGCCGTCCAGGGCCTCCTGCGGGAGGCGGCCCTGCTCGGCGATCGCGCGGGCCTTGGCGCGGTCGACGCCGTCCTGCGGCGAGATCGGCACCATGGCGAGCCGGTCGTGCGGCACCTCCTCGATCTCCACGCCGCCCTCGACGGAGCAGATGGAGAGGAAGGTCCGGTTGGCGCGGTCGAGCAGGAACGAGAAGTAGTACTCCTGCGCGATCGCGCTGCCCTCCTCGATCAGGACCTTGTGGACCGTGTGGCCCTTGATGTCCATGCCGAGGATGCGGGTGGCGAGCTCCTGGGCCTCGTCGGCGGTGTCGGCCAGCTTGACGCCGCCGGCCTTCCCGCGGCCCCCGGTCTTCACCTGGGCCTTGACGACGACCTTCGAGCTCCCCGCGGCGAACAGCTCCGCCGCGATGGCCCGGGCTTCCTGGGGAGTATGGGCGACCTTGCCGGTGGGCACCGGTACCCCGTACTCGGCGAAGAGTTCCTTCGCCTGATGTTCGAACAGGTCCACGAGGCTTCCTTTTACGGATTGACAGCCAAAAGACCACACGAGTGGGGGTTACACGGGTTTCCGTGCGGCCGGCACTCTGCGGTCCGCTCCGTCGATGCAGCCTAGTCAACCCGCCTGCGTGGTGATGCCGCCGGGGCCATATGTCGGGGTTCGGGCGGTTGGCCGGGTGTGCTTCCTGGGAAGGAGGGGACGTCTGTCCCTGAGGAGGATGAACCGATTGACGTAGTTTGATGTACTTCTTTCGCCGCCCCGGGGAACCTTGCCCGACCGGGCGCGGACGACCGGGGGGAGACAGACGGCGATGTCGGACGAGCCGCGCGCGTTCGCGAGGACCGCGACGGCGCCCGGACGGCCCGGCTCCCGCGGGAGCCGCGCGGCGGCGCGGGCGCCGCGCCGCTCCGGCGCCGGCCGGCTGCGCAGGCTGACGATCGGCGCGACCGTCGCCGCGCTCGTCGCGACCAGCGGCGCCGCCGCCGCCCCGGACGCCGTCCCCGCATGGTCCAGCCCCGGCCTCGTCGGCGGCGGAGGCGCGCCCCACACCGGCGTCCCGCTGCCCCCGCACGAGTCCCTCGGCGCCTCCTACCTGCCGGACAGCTCCGTCGTCCGGCTCCGGGACGGCCGGATGCGGCTGGTCCCGCCGGGCGGCGGCACCGCGGTCACGGTCCCGGCGGACGACCCGCGCGTGCAGGCGGCCGTGCGCTCCGACCGGGCGTGGCTGGCGTCCGGGACCGTCCCCACCGGCGGGCTCGGCGAACGGTACGAGGCGATGTCGGCGCGGGCGCTGCTGGACCTGCGGCTGCTCACCCGGCCGAACGGCGCGTCCCAGGCGTCCTGGTACGGGATCTGGCGGTACAGCTGGCCGCGCGACTCCGCGTTCGCCGCCGCCGCGTTCGCCGTGTCCGGGCACCCCGCCGAGGCCCGCTCCGTCCTGGAGTTCATGGCCCGCGTCCAGGACCCCGACGGCACCTGGGCGGCCCGCTACCACGTGGACGGGAGCCCGGTCGAGGACGGCCGCGACCGGCAGCTCGACGCGCTCGGCTGGATGCTGTGGGCGACGTGGTTCGCGCGGGCCGCCGCGCCCGGCGAGGAGTCCGCCGCGGACCTGCCCGGCGGGCTGTGGACGATGGTGCGGCGCGCCGCCGACCACCTCGCGCTGTCGCTGGACGCCGAGGGCCTGCCGCCCGCGTCGTCCGACTACTGGGAGCGCGACCCCCGCACCGAGGAGGACCCGCGGCGGCCCACCCTCGGCGTCGTCGGGCCCGTCCTGGCGGGGCTGCGCTCCGCCGCCGCGCTCGCCGAGCGGGGCAGCGCCGAGGCGGCGCGGTGGAGCGGGGCCGCCGACCGGCTGTCGGACGCGCTCGGCCACCAGTTCGCGCCCTACGGGTACCCGCGCTCGCCGGTGAAGGGCGGCCGGATGGACACGTCCGTGACGTTCGTCGCACCGCCGTTCGCGCCCGGCGACGCCGGGGTGACCGCCGCGATCGCGCACGCGTTCGCCGAGCAGTCGCTCCCGAACGGGGGCGTCCTGCCGGGCGAGGAGTGGCCCGGCAACAAGCACATCGCCTGGACGCCCGAGGTCGCCCTGTTCGGCCTCGCCGCCGCCGCGTCCGGCCGCACCGAGACCGCCCTGGAGCGCCTCGACTGGCTGCAGCGGCACCGCACGTCCATGGGCGTCCTGCCGGAGAAGGTCGGGCCGACCGGGCACCAGGCGGGCGTCGCGCCCCTCGGGTGGACGGCGTCCATGGTGGTGCTGTCGCTGGCGGCGCTGGAGGAGCCGCTGCCGATCCCGCCCACCGCGCCCTGACGCCGGGGCGTCAGCCGAACTGCTCCCAGCCGAGCTTCGCGACGAGCGCCGCCACCACGCACAGCAGGACGCCCCGGACGAAACCGGCGCCCCGGTTGATCGCCGTCCGGGCGCCGAGCTGGGCCCCGACGGCGTTGCAGGCGGCCATCGCCAGCCCGACCGCCCACAGCACGTGCCCCTGGACGGCGAACACCGCGAGCGCGCCGAGGTTCGTCCCCGCGTTGATGATCTTCGAGGTGGCCGAGGCGTTCACGAAGTCCATGCCGAGCAGGCCGGTGAACGCGATGACCAGGAACGTGCCGGTGCCGGGGCCGACGAGCCCGTCGTAGAACGCGATGAGCACGCCCGGGATCAGGACGGCCGCGGCGATCCGCCGCCGCGTGCGCAGGACGAGCCGCGGCGTCCGTCCGAGGTCGGGCTTCAGCACGACGAGCGCCGCGACGGCCAGCAGCACGATCATGATGACCGGCTTGAGGACGTCCGAGGAGATCGCCGCCGCGCACAGCGCCCCGACCGCCGCGCACGCCACCGCGAGCACGCCCGCCGGGACCGCGACCCGGGTGTCCGGCTTCGCCTTCCGCAGGTACGCGACGGCGGCGGACGCCGTCCCCGCGATCGACCCGAGCTTGTTCGTCGCCAGCGCCGCCGCCACGGGCTGGCCGGGCAGGGCGACGAGCAGCGCGGGGAGCTGGATGAGCCCGCCCCCGCCGACCACCGCGTCGACCCATCCGGCCGCCAGCGCCGCCGCCAGCAGCAGCACGACCTGCTCAACGTCCACCGCGGCCCCCGGGGGTAAGGAGTCAAAGCAAAAGAAACACCTGACCTTACCCGGTGGCCGGAGCGCCGGACCGTTCCAGGGTCAGCCGGCCGCCGGGGCCGTCCACTCGTCGTCGAGGATCGCCCAGACCTGCACGTCGCGGTGCGCCCCGTCGTGGTAGAACGCCTTGCGCTGGACGCCCTCCAGCGTCATCCCGAGCCGCTCGGCGACCGCGCCGCTCGCGGTGTTCCCGGGGTCGCACAGCCACTCCACCCGCGCCATCCCGCGCGCCCGGAACGCCCACTCGATCATCGCGCGGCAGGCGGTGGTGATCAGGCCGCGCCCCCGCACCGCCCGGTCCAGCCACACCCCGAGCTCGCAGACGCCGCGGCCCGCGTCGAACACGCGGAACAGCGCGCCGCCCATCAGGACGCCGTCCACCCAGATGCCGTAGAAGCGGCCCTCGTCGGCGGCCTGCCGGTCGGCGTACCGCTGGAGGAACGCGCGGGCGCTCGCCTCGTCCACGACGATCCGCCCGAACGGCACGTACTGCACGATGTCCTCGCGGACCCGGTCGACGTGCTCGGCGAACTCCGCGGCCTGCCAAGGCTCCAGGGGACGCAGCTCGGCGCCGTCGGCGAGCCGGTAAGCGAACATGGGGAACCTCCTCGTACCTTTTTCGTCCCACGCACCGTAACGGGCGTTACGGACGAACCAGATCCGAGGTCGGCGCTCTTCCCCCGGCCGCGGCGGCCGTCAGAGCTTCTCGACCGGCGCGTACCGCAGGACGAGCCGCTTCACCCCGTAGTCGCCGCCGAAGTCGACGCTCGCCGCGGCCTTGTCGCCCGCGCCGTCCACCGACACGACCGTGCCGAGCCCGAACGAGTCGTGCGTCACCTTGTCGCCCGGCGACAGCGACGGCACCGCGCGCGCCCCCGGCGACCGGACGCCCGGACGCGCCGCCATCCGCGTCGCCGCCGAACCCGACGCCGACGACGCCTCCCGCTCCCACTCGATGAGCGGCGTCGGCACCTCGCCCAGGAACCGCGACGGCGGGTTCACCTGCGGCGCCCCCCACGAGCTGCGCATCGTCGCCCGCGACAGGTACAGGCGCTGCCGGGCGCGGGTGATGCCCACGTAGGCGAGGCGCCGCTCCTCCTCGAGCTCCTTCGGGTTGCTCATGGCGCGCAGGTGCGGGAACACGCCGTCCTCCATGCCGGTGAGGAAGACGACGGGGAACTCCAGCCCCTTCGCGGTGTGCAGGGTCATCAGCGTGACGACGCCCTGGTCGGTCTCGTCCGGCTGCTCCCCCGGCGGGACGGGCGCGCCCTTCGCGCCGCCCGGGATCGAGTCGGCGTCCGCGACCAGCGCGACCTGCTCCAGGAACTCCGGCAGCCGCCCCTCCGGCGACTCCCCGTCGAGCCGCTCCTCGAACTCGCGGGCGACGGCCTCGAGCTCCTGCAGGTTCTCGATGCGCGTCTCGTCCTGCGGGTCCTTCGACGCCTGCAGCTCCGCCAGGTAGCCGCTCCGGTCGAGGACCGCCCCGATCAGCTCCGCGGGCGACACCGACGCGGCCGCCGCGCGCAGCTCGTCCAGCAGGAGGACGAACTCGCGGACCGCGTTGATCGAGCGGGTCGCCATGCCCGGGACGTCCTCGGGGGTGCGCAGCGCCTGCCAGAACGAGATCCGCTCGCGGGACGCGTACGCCTCCACGCACGCCTCCGCCCGGTCGCCGATGCCGCGCTTCGGGACGTTCAGGATGCGGCGCAGCGACACGGTGTCCTCGGGGTTGGCGAGGACGCGCAGGTAGGCGAGCGCGTCGCGGATCTCCTTGCGCTCGTAGAAGCGGACGCCGCCGACGACCTTGTACGGCAGGCCGGTGCGGATGAACACTTCCTCGAACACGCGGGACTGCGCGTTCGTCCGGTAGAACACGGCGACGTCACCGGGCTTCGCGTCGCCCGCGTCGGTCAGCTTGTCGACCTCGTGCGCGACGAACGCGGCCTCGTCGTGCTCGTTGTCGGCCACGTACCCGGTGATCTTCGCGCCCTCGCCCTGGTCGGACCAGAGCCGCTTCGGCTTGCGGTCGGCGTTGCGCTCGATGACGGCGTTCGCCGCCGACAGGATCGTCTGCGTGGACCGGTAGTTCTGCTCCAGCAGGATCGTCGTGGCGTCCGGGTAGTCGCGCTCGAACTCCAGGATGTTGCGGATCGTCGCCCCGCGGAACGCGTAGATCGACTGGTCGGCGTCGCCCACCACGCACAGCTCCGCCGGGCCCACGCCCTCGACCGGCCGGGTCAGCTCCCGGACGAGCTCGTACTGCGCGTGGTTCGTGTCCTGGTACTCGTCGACCAGCACGTGCCGGAACCGGCGCCGGTAGTGCTCGGCGGCCTCTGGGAAGACCTGCAGCAGGTTGACCGTCATCATGATCAGGTCGTCGAAGTCCATCGCGCCGGCCTGCTGGAGCCGCGCCTGGTACATCTCGTACGCCTCGGCGAGCTTCTGCTCCATGTGGCCGGACGCCCGCGCCTTGCAGGTCTCGTAGTCGATCAGCTCGTTCTTCAGGTTCGACACCTGCGCGCTGAACGACTTCGGCGGGTACCGCTTCGGGTCGAGGTCGAGCTCCCGGCAGACGAGCGCCATGAGGCGCTGCGCGTCCGCCTGGTCGTAGATCGAGAAGCTCGTCGGGAAGCCCAGCCGCTTGGCCTCGCGGCGCAGGATGCGCACGCACGCGGAGTGGAACGTCATCACCCACATGGCGCGCGAGCGCGGGCCGACGAGCGCGTCGACGCGCTCCTTCATCTCGGCCGCGGCCTTGTTGGTGAACGTGATCGCGAGGATCTGGCCGGGGTGGACGTCCCGCTCGCCGAGCAGGTGGGCGATGCGGTGGGTCAGCACGCGCGTCTTCCCCGACCCGGCGCCCGCGACGATCAGGAGGGGTCCGCCGGCGTGGACGACGGCGGCGCGCTGCTGCTCGTTCAGGCCGTCGAGCAAGGGGTGGGCTTCTGTCTTCGACATCATGTGCGAGTCTACGGCGCCCCGGACCCGGGTTCGGCGCGTTCGCCGGGACCCGGGCCGGCGCCCGCCGGGCCGCGTCAGGAGCGTTTGCGGTGGTCCCAGGCGGCTTCGGCGGCGGTGCGGACGGCGGCGAGGTCGGCGCCCGCGGCGGCCGCCGACGCCGCCGCGACCGCGCCCTCGACGAGCGGCGCGTCCGCGAGCAGCACCGTGCCGTCCGGGGCGTCCTCGGCGACCATCCCGGCGGTGAGGACGGAGCTGCCGAGGTCGGCGAGCAGCAGCACCCCGCCGTCGCCGGACGCCGCCTCGACGGCGCGCTCGACGGCGTCGGGGCTCGTGCCGAGGCCGCCGTCGGGGTCGCCGCCGGCGGCCTCCACGACGGCCTCCCCGACGCCCATGGCCCGCGCGACCTCGGCGACGCCCTCGGCGAGCGCCCGGCTGTGCGCCACGATCACGATTCCGACCATCGGCCCTCCAACGTTTCGGCGAGCGCCCGCAGGACGAGCGCGGTGGACGCGGCGCCCGGGTCGAGGTGCCCGACGCTGCGCTCCCCCAGGTAGCTGGCCCGCCCCTTGCGGGCCCGCATCGGGACGGTGGCGTCCGCGCCCGCCGCTGCGGCGTCGGCGGCGGCCCGTGCGCAGCCGGGCGGCGGCGCGCCGTCCGCGAGGGCCGCCTCGTAGGCCGCGACGGCCGGGGCCAGCGCGTCCACCATCGTCTTGTCGCCCTCGGCTGCCTGCCCCAGCTCGCGGACGCCGTCGAGCGCGGCGCGCAGCGCGGCGCCGAGGTCGGCGGCGGGCGGGTCGTCGAGGTCGGCCAGGCGGCGGCCGGCGCGGCGCAGCATCGTCCCGTAGAGCGGCCCGGACGCGCCGCCGGTCTTCGACAGGAGCGCCCGCCCCGCCGCGACCAGCACCTTGCCGGCGGGGGCGTCCGCGGGCAGCGCCGCGACGGCGGCGGCGAACCCGCGGTCGAGGTTGTGGCCGTGGTCGCCGTCGCCGATGGCGGCGTCCAGCCGGGTGAGCCGTTCGGTGTCGGCGGAGACGAGCTCGGCGGCGCGGCGGATCCAGTGCCGCGCGGCGGGCCCGGTCAGCCCGGTCACCGGCCCCACCGCAGCGCGGGCGTCTCGACGGGCGCGTCCCACAGCCGGGTCAGGTCGGGCGTCAGCCGGCACACGCTGACCATGACGCCGGCCATCTCCAGGCTGGTCACGTAGTCGCCGACGAGGCACCGGACGGCCGTCGCGCCGTGCCCCGCGAGCCAGTCGGCGACCGCCCCGTACGCGACGTACTGCTCCAGCAGCGGGGTGCCGCCCATCCCGTTGACCAGGACGAGCAGGTCCTCGCCCGCGAGCGGCGCGTCCGCGTCGATCGCCGACAGGGCCGCGTCCACGATCTCGGCGGCGGTGCCCGCCGCGACCCGTTCCCGCCCGGGTTCGCCGTGGATGCCGATGCCGAGCTCCATCTCGCCGTCCGCCAGCTCGAACGTCGGCTTGCCCGCCGCCGGGACGGTGCAGGGCGACAGCGCGACGCCGAACGAGCGGCTGCGCTCGTTCACCTCCCGGGCGACGGCCGCGACGGCCGCGAGGCCGGCGCCCTCCTCGGCGAGCGCCCCGGCGATCTTCTCGACGAACAGGGTGGCGCCGGTGCCGCGCCGTCCCGCCGTGAACGTGCTGTCCTCGACGGCGACGTCGTCGTCCACCACCACCTGGACGACCTCGATGTCCTCGTCCTCGGCGAGTTCGGCGGCCATCCGGAAGTTCATCACGTCGCCGGTGTAGTTCTTCACGATGTGCAGCACCCCGGCGCCGCCGTCGACCGCCATGGTCGCGGCGATGATCTGGTCGGGCACCGGCGAGGTGAAGACCTCCCCCGGCGCCGCGGCGTCGAGCATCCCCGGCCCGACGAACCCGGCGTGCAGCGGCTCGTGCCCCGACCCGCCGCCCGACACCAGGGCGACCTTGCCGGTGCGGGGTGCGTCCGCCCGCACGACCGTCCCGCCCGCCGGGTCGACCCGCAGCGACGGGTGCGCGGCGGCGAGCCCGCGGAGCGCGTCGGACACCACGGCCCCGGGGGCGTTGATGAGTTTGCGCATGCTCACAGCCATACCCGCGTCCGGCGCCCCGTCCCAGACCCAATCGTGATCGCCGCGGCGGCGTCTCGAACACGACCGACCTCGATCGGGGGCGGGCCGCCGCCCGTCTCCGAAGCCGTGCACCCGGCCAGGAGAACGGCGAGCCCGGTGAGGGCCGCGGCGGAGGGGCATGCCGATCCTTCGGTAAGCAAGGGTTTCGCAGCAAGAGCCCGCCGCGCGCCGGTTTGTTCGGGAAATCGCGATCCGGCACCTGCCGGACGCCCGCGTCCCGACCGTAGAGTTGGGGCGTGACGGGCGTACTGGAAGACAGCGGACTGGAGCGGATCCTCGCCGTGATGGCGCATCCGGACGACGTCGACTTCGGCGCCGCCGGGTCGGTCGCGGGCTGGACGGACGCGGGCATCGAGGTCGTGTACCTCATGGTGACCGACGGCGACGCGGGCGGGTTCGACGACGGGCTGACGCGGCCGGAGATGGCGGCGCTGCGGCGCGACGAGCAGCGCGCGGCGGCGAAGGTCGTGGGCGTGACGGACGTGCGGTTCCTCGGCTACCCGGACGGGCGCGTCGAGGCGACGCTCGACCTGCGCCGCGACATCGCGCGGGTGATCCGGCAGGTGCGCCCGGACCGGGTGGTCATGCCGAGCCCCGAGCGGAACTACGAGCGGATCTACCCGAGCCACCCCGACCACCGGGCGGTCGGCGCCGCCGCGCTCGACGCCGTCTACCCCGACGCGCGCAACCCCTACGCGTTCCCGGAGCTGCTGACCGAGGGCCTGGAGGCGTGGACGGCGCGGGAGGTGTGGCTGACCGGCGGCCCGACCGCGAACCACTACGTCGACATCACCGACCGGTTCGAGCGGAAGGTCAGCGCGCTGCGCGCCCACGCGAGCCAGACCGCGCACACGCCGGAGGAGGAGCTCCGGTCGATGCTGCACGGCTGGCTGTCCGCCTCGGCGTCCGCCGCCGGCCTCCCCGAAGGCCGCCTCGCCGAACCCTTCCAGGTCGTCAACACCACCTGACCCCGCCCGCGGCCGGAGCGAGCTTTGCGAGCGTGGGCCGGCCGGTTCGGTCAGACGAGGCGGCGGGCGGCGGCCCAGCGGGAGAGTTCGTGCCGGTTGGACAGCTGGAGCTTCCGCAGGACGCTGCTGACGTGCGTCTCGACCGTCTTGACCGAGATGTACAGCTCCTTGGCGATCTCCTTGTAGGCGTAGCCGCGGGCGATCAGCCGGAGGACGTCCCGTTCCCGCTGGGTGATCTGGTCGAGTTCGGGGTCGACGGCGGGGGCGTCGGTGGCGGCGAACGCGTCGAGGACGAAGCCGGCGAGCCGGGGGGAGAACACCGCGTCGCCCTCGGCGACCCGGCCGATCGCGTCGGTCAGCTCGGGGCCGGAGATCGTCTTGGTGACGTAGCCGCGGGCGCCGCCGCGCACGACGCCGATGACGTCCTCGGCGGCGTCCGACACCGAGAGGGCGAGGAAGCGGGACGGGACGCGGCCGTGCAGGCGGCGCAGGACCTCGATGCCGCCGCCGCCCGGCAGGTGCACGTCGAGGAGCACCACGTCGGGTGCCGTGTCGCGGATCACCGCGACGGCCTCGTCGACGTCGCCGGCCTCGCCGACGATCTCGACGCCGTCGCCGAGTTCGGCTTTGACGCCGGTCCGGAACATCTGGTGGTCGTCGACCAGCACGACCCTCTTGCGCGGCTCGCTCACTGCTTCTCGATCTCCAAACGCACTTCGGTGCCCTCGCCCGGCGCGGTGCGGACGGTCGCCCGGCCGCCGTTGCGCTTCATACGTCCGATGATGGACCCCCGGACGCCCATCCGGTCGTCCGGGATCGCGTCGAGGTCGAAGCCGCGGCCCCGGTCCCGCACGAAGATCGCGATGGCCTTCCCCTCGACCTCGGCGAACACCGAGATGGAGGGGGCCTCGGCGTACTTCGCGGCGTTCACCATCGCCTCCCGCGCCGCCTGGACGGCCGCGGCGACGCGCTCGTCCAGCGCGGTGTCGCCCACGCAGACGACCTCGATGGGGACGCCGTGCAGGTCCTCGACCTCCCCGGCCGTCTCCTTGATCGCGGCGGCGAAGGTGCGGTCGGGGTCGTCGCGCCGCTCGTACAGCCAGGTCCGCAGGGTGCGCTCCTGCGACCGGGCGAGGCGCTGCACCTCGCGGGGGTCGTTGGCGTTGCGCTGGATGAGGGTGAGGGTGTGCAGGACGGAGTCGTGGACGTGCGCCGCGAGTTCGGCGCGCTCCTGGGAGCGGACGCGCTCCTGCCGTTCGGCGTCGAGGTCCTGCCAGAGCCGGACGAGCCACGGGGTGACGATCAGCGCGAGGCCGGTCAGGATGATCAGCATCGCGACGAGGACCGAGCGGATCTGGTTCGCCTCGACGTTCTGCGCGACGCCGCCGCCGATCCCGCCGACGACGAGCAGGAGGCCGAGCAGGGAGCGCAGCCACCGCTGCCGCAGCGGCAGCACCCAGCGTTCCCGCTGGGCGCGGTCGGCCTGCTGCCACAGCAGCGCGACGCCCGCGCCGCCGATCACGAACGGCCACAGCGCCCACTGGAAGGGGCTCGCGACGCCCCAGGGCATGGCGGCGAGGACGAGCAGGCCGAGCGCGACCGCGCCGTACGCGAGGAGCTGCCCCCAGTCGCGCCGTGTGCGCGCGGGGACGGACACGGACTCCGTCTGCGCGCGCGCCTGCGACTCGGCCCCGGGCACGAGGAGCCAGAAGGCGAAGTAGGCGATGATCCCGGGCGTCAGGATGACGAACGCGATCCGGACGAACAGCACGTCGACGCCGAGGTGGTCGGCGAGCCCCCGCGCCACTCCGCCCAGCAGCCGCCCGTCCGCGGCGCGCACCAGCGGCGGCGGATCCGCCGTACGGCCGTCCACCGCGCCCCCGTTCACCGTCTTCCCCGTTCCCGCACGTCGACGATCGTCACACGGACGGACGGTGCCGCGCATCGGGGACGTACCCCGGTCCGGTCTCAGGGTCGGATTCAGGGACGTCCCCGATACCGCGCGGGAAGCGCCGCACGCCACGATGGACGGCATGGTCGACGAAGCGAACGACACCGGCGGCGGGGGCGTCGCCGCCGACGCCGGGGCCACCGCCGCGCGCGGCGACTACCCGCGGCTGGCGCGGGACGGGCGCAGCCGCGTGCTCGCCGGTGTCTGCGGCGGCCTCGGCCGGTACACGGGCATCGACCCGGTGGTGTACCGGGTCGCGTTCGGCCTGTTCGCGTTCGTCCAGGGCCAGGGCATCGTGCTCTACGTCGCGGCGGCGCTGGTGATGCCGTCCGTCCCGCACGCGACGGCGCCCGCCGAGCGGGTGCTGCGCCGCTGGTTCGACGCGGCCGGCGTGCTGACGATCCTGGGCGGGCTGCTGGCCCTGTCGGCGCTGCTGGTCGTGACGTCCGGCATCGACATGGACGCGACGACGGCGGTGGTGTTCACGGCGCTCGCGGCGGCGACGGCCCACGCGCGCGGCGTCCGGTACAAGGAGGCGGGGCGGCGGGTGCCGGAGCGGCTCGCCGGGCACCGGGTGCCACCGGCGGCGCCGGACGGCCCGGCGCCGCTCGCCGAGGACGCGCCGGACGGGTTCGGCGGCCTGCCGCCGGGCGCGATCGACCTCGCCGCGTTCAGCCCGCGCCCGGCGCCGCCCGCCC
>NZ_QHJN01000198.1:0-13493 GCF_003947565.1 Actinomadura sp. WAC 06369
CCCGCGGCTGGTGGTGGCCCTGCTGATCGCCGCCGGGGTCTGCCCGCCCCCCGCCGACCCGACCGACCGGCAGGCGTACCTAGACCTGGCCCACGCACTCGGCGACGGCCTGGACACCCTCCCTCGCCGCCGCCCCAACAGCCCGGAGCCCCAGGAGGCCACGCGATGATCCCCGAACAGATCCACGACCTGACCCGGCGTGCCGAGGCCGTCCACCCCGACGAGCCCGTCGCCACCGCCCGCGAGGTCTTGGACCTCATCGAGACCGCCCGCACCGCGACCGCCGACGCCGCCATGCACAGCGCGGCCGTCGACCGCGTCCGCGGCCTCGGCGAGGAATGGATCCGCAGCCGGGACATCCAGCAGGCCGCGCACGGCCGACTCGTCCTGGCCGCGATCGGCGGCCGCCAGGCCGCCCTCACCGGCCTGATCTAGACCGAGCCCGGTCCGTCGCCCCGTCGCGGACCGGGCTCTCTTCGGCCCGCCAAATCACACCAGTCACATGCCCATCAGGAGAGGCCAGTGCCCACGAGCGCCGCTCCGCAGCATTTCGTCGCCGCGGCCGCCGACGCCGGCGTGGCGACGAATCCAGATGAGCCGGTGGGGAGGGCTGCGACGCGTTGTATCCGATCCGCGCCGCTTCCGGGACTCCAGGGCGCCAGAGGACTAGGCTCGGCGCCGACTGTTCTTCTCCGCCCCCACTCGGAGGTCCCCGGACAAAAGAAAGAGCGCCCCGTAGGGCGCCCCGTCAAAACAATCTCATACCTGGTCCGCTTGACCGTCTCTCGTGCCCCTACCCGTGGCTGCCAACCATCGGAGCGCGAGCGACAGATCGAGCCTGTCTTTGAACGTCGGTGATGACGATAGCACCCGTCCCCGGCGCTGGTCTCGCATGCGCGCGTGACACGCCGAACAGTTCTTCTTCCCGTGCTCAGCACGTTACGTCCCGTCCTGGCCGCGGTCGCGCCCGTCCGCACCTGTCCGCCGGCGTCCGCCGCGGACTGGTAGGCCAGGCCCCCGACCAGGCCCGCGCGGCCCGCTCGCTCGCCGAGACCTGGCGTGCGCTCCGCCGGGACGTGCGGCCGCTGCTGCACTGGCGCCGCCGCGACGCCCGCCGCAACTTCTACGCCGTGGCGCGCGTGCTGCTGCAGTACGCCGACTGGGAGACGCTCCGGGCCCGCCCCGGGCACACGCTCATCGCCGAGAAGACGGGCGTGTGCACGCGCACCGTCGCCCGCTACATCGATGCCCTGCACCAGTGGGGCTATCTGATGACGACCGAGCTGGGCACCACCCCGAAGATCCGTGCGGGCCGCACATTTGGCCACGACCCGTACGAGGGCAACCGGGCCCAGGAGTACCGCCTGTGCGTGCCCGTGTGGATGACTCGGGCCGGTCTGGAGGACTCCACCACCCCCGCCGACGGCCCGCATCCCGAGATCGTTCACGAAGTCGCAAGTCAGAACCATAATTTGCGAACTGTCCACCCTTCCCGCTCTGCACGTAGTGCAGAGACGGGAAAACATGGGGCTTCCCGCTTGCGTCACCCTGAGGTGACGCGCGCGCGCGTGCATGCGCGCGCAAGAGCGGCCTGCGGTCACGGGCGGCCTGCGGCCGGGAAACCCAAGACCCAGACGGCGCGACGGCGGCAGGAGTGGCGATCGGCGGCGGCCGCCGTCGCCCAGGTGTGGCGGGCACTGCCCCGTGAGCTGACCGAGCGGCTCGCCGACCACGAAGCCGACCGGCTCGCCAACGAGCTCGCCCGCCAGCTCACCCACCGCACCGTCGCCGAGCTCACCGAGCGGATCACTCGGCACTGGGAGTACTGGCGCTACAAGCTCACCGCCGACGTCGTCCGCTCCCCCATCGCCATGGCCCACCGGATGGTGCGCCGCGACTACGACTGCACCGATATCCGCTGCGAAGACGGTTGGCAACTCGACCACGACGCGGCCTGCAAGGCGTGCGCCCTGACCGTCCGAGAGCGGATCGGCGCCCAAGACGCCGCTGACGGCCCGTCGCGCGGTTGCCCGGATCACCAGCCGGAGCAGCCGGACAACAACGCCAGCAGCACGCACGAGACGCACCTGCCCCCACCCGCCGCCAAGGTCGTCACCGAACGCCACACCGCAAACCACGCGGCCGCTGCCGAACGTGGCGCGGCGCTGGCCCGACGACTGCTCCGGTCCAACCCTCGTCCCGGCCAACGGCTTTACAGCGTCAAGGAGGTGGGTCGGTGCTGATCAGGCGCGGTTACGGGACCATTCGGTTCCGATGTGGGACGGTGAGCGCCATGAGCACCGATGCCACCGCTCCGAGCGGCGCACCCGGTCCGGACCATGCCCGGACCACGGACAGCTACCTGATCACCATCGCGAACCAGAAGGGCGGCGTCGGCAAGACGATGCTGACGCTGTCGTTGGCCGCCCACACCGTCAAGGCCAACGGCCGGGCGTTCGTCTGGGACATCGATCCCCAGGCCAACGCCTACGACCTCACCAGCGTGATGGACGACCCCGGCTACGAGGTCGTCCACGAACAGGACCCCGACCGCGTCGACGACGTACGCCGGCTGCGCGGGTTCGACACCGTGTTCGTGGACTGCCCCGGCAGCCTTGAGGGCCGGGACATCCTGTCGCGGATCGTCCGCGCGTCTACGTTCGTGCTGATCCCCTACGACCACGAGCCCGAGTCCATCCTGCCGACGCTGCGGACCGCGCGGCGCGTTGCCGAGATTGGCGTCCCGCACGCCGTGGTGGTCACCAAGGCCAACCCCCAGGTCGGCGCCGACCACGTCCTGGACGCCTGGAAGACGCTGAAAGACCAAGGCATCCCGCACTTCCGGTCGTTCGTCCGGCAGTACCGGGCCTGGCCCAACTCGCTCAAGGCTGGCGTGCCCATCACTCGGTGGAACGAGCGATACGCCCCCAAGATCCGGGAGGACGTCGCCGCCGTACACACCGAACTGCTGCTCAACATCGGCCGCGGAGCCCGGTGATGGCCGCCGACAAGAAGCGCCGCGGGTTCGACGAGCTGATCGCCCGCCGAGAGGAACTGGCCGACGTCTCCCCGCCCTGGACCGCCCCCGCCCACGACACAGGTTCCGCCGGGTCAGCGGCCGAAGGCATCGCTGTACCCGCCGAGACGGACCTCAGGCTGAGCGCCGAGGAGATCGTCAAGAGTCTTCCCGCGCCACACGACCCGCTATCCACCGGGCCCGAACTCATCCCCCAGGAGCGCGAAGAGCTGGAGCTCTACGAGAACGCGCTGAACCTTGCCGGCGAGATGTTCTGGGTCGAAGGCCACAGCCTCCTCGGCATCTCGAGGGGCGAACTGTGGCGGGAGACGCACCCGTCGTTCAAGGCCTACCTTGCCGACCGCGACATTTCACCGCGCCGTGCCTACCAACTCATGGAGGTCGCGCCACTCGGGGAGTACCTGCACGGGAGCCTGCGAAAAATTTTTCACTCGGTCGTCCTCAACGAGGCCCAGACGAAGACGCTACTTCCACTGGCCAAGCGCCATGGCGAGGAAGCAGCAGCATTCGTTATGGAGACCGTCCTGCGGTCAGGACAGAAGGTCACCGCCGCCTTGCTCAAGGGCGCGCTCACTGTCCTTCCCCTTGACCGGTTCGACCGGCAGGAGGTTGAGAAGCTGCTGCAGGAGTACCTGACCGCCAAGCAGCGTGTACTGCCCGCAGAGTCCTCCGAGGGCGATGCTGACCCCGCAGAAGCTTGGCCAGCCGAGGCCGACCGGCTCCGGACCGTGGTGCGGCGTGTGGTCAGCCGACCCGAGTTCCGGGCCGCTGCCCGCGCCCGTCCTGACGAAGCTCGCGCCGTCGTTGCCGAGCTGCGCACACTTCTGGACGAAGTCGAGGCGGCCGCCTTGACTGAGGAGTGAAACTCGAAGGCAGCAAGCATCCCAGTGGCGCCCTGCTTGGGCGAGGGCGCCACTGGGGCCTCTTACGTGGTGACGTAGTCCCGCGTCCTCGAGGAACTGGTGCCGGGATCGGATGCCAACGCGGGATCGGTGAGCAGCGCCGCAGCGGCAATGTCCACGGTCTGTATGACATGCTCGCGCGCCCATATCTCCGCCGACCCGCATCGAGCACAGGTCGGCGGCCCTCGCGCGCAATTCGTCTAGATCATTGATGGGGGTTTTCGCGTGCCCCGGTCAGTGGTCATAGGCGATCAGTGATCGTTTGGCGCAGCCAGCCGGGGAAGACCACGGCCTGCGGGCGGGCTTGTCTTGGCGGACGGGGCGGATGAGGACGTGGCCCAGGCTGGCGGGGGCCTTCTCCGCCCCGGCCCCGGTGAACCCCTTGTCGCACACGATCGGGCACGGCCCCGGCGCGGCTTGCTGGATGTGCAGCAGGTGGATTGCCTGCTTGCGCTCGTCCATTTCCTTGGGGTGTGCCAGGTCGAAGGAGCACGCCGCTCCCTCGGCGGTGGTGATCAGCATGAGCTTGGCGCCCAGTAGAAGGCATGGTGGGACTTGTCCATGCCATAGCCGGAGTCCTTCACCATGCCGGCTGCCGGTTCAGCAAACCCCTATCAAACGATCTAGCGGTCCGAGCCCGCCCATGCCCGCCTCCGCTTAGCCCTTGCCGCCGTCGATGGCAAGGCATCCCCTCCCGGCTTACAGGAGGAAAGTAACGACTATCCCACTGCGTCGATGAGTTCACGGAGTGCCTTGCGCTGACCAGACGGAGCCCTTTGCAGAACACGTCGAGCACGCAGAAGGACGTCCGCCTCGGCGACGGCCGAGGCAGTCTCTGCGGCTATCACGTCGACGTCGCCAAGCCGCGCGTCTGCCAACCACTGCGCAACCTTTGCCCAAGACCACATGCGGTTCAGGGTCGGCGCAGGGAAGTTGCCGGGGCCACGCTTACCGGTGATCCAGTGGCTGACGGCCTGGCTGCTTCTCCCAGCTCGCTCGGCGATGTCGTCAATCGTGACCAAGTCCTCCACGACTCCGGTTACCTGCAGACCGGCTTCGTTGGTGTCGGTGATCGCAGTGAGAACCGCGTCTATGGCGTTGCGGGCCTCGCGAGAGAAGCTGACAATGCCGCCGCGGGTGTCGCCAGCCAGCATCGCGTCACCACAGCGCGAGTACAGGCGGTCGGCAGCCTCCTCCAGGTTCTGGACCGGGCCGACCTGCAGTTCGAACCAGTAGGTGCTCATCCGTTCTCGCCCTCCCTACGTGCTTCTGCTTGCGCCTCGTGTCGAAGCATCTTTTTGCGAATTTGCTTTGCTTGGTTCTCATCCGAGGCGGGTGAGCCGTTGATGCTGAACGGAGGCGAACAACATTCGGGGCCGTCCGGGCATGCTGCGCGGGCGTAGGCGTGAGCATGGCCTTGCGTGTATGTGATTTGCCATCCCGCTTCTTCCAGTTCTTTGATGGCTGCCCGCGTATGCTTGCCCGGCATGTATGAATGATACTACACATGTATGCTGGCGCCAACCTCGGTGTTGGCCAGCGACCTCGCGGGCGGCCGTGGGTGCATCCCGAGCGCGGCCAGTGGGTCTACACCTCTCAGCAGATCCTCGGACGGCGTCAGGACTCGCCGGACAGCAGGGACGGCAGCCGGTAGGGCGTGGCCGAGCATCGCCTGGACGCGGTCGACGGGACTCTGGCGTCCAGCAGCAAGGTGGCGGTAGTGGCGGCACAGGACGTGCGGGGTGAGTCCGGGCGGGGTCGACACCGGCGGCGTGGGCGGCGCGGCGCAGTGCGGTGGTGAGCCGCCACCGGTCCAGCGGCCGCCCGTCGGCGTGGCGAAGACGAGCTCGTGCGGGGCGTGGCCGTCCAGACGCAAGCCGCTTCCCCGCCTCGCTCGGCAACGAGGGAGCGAGCATCGGAACAAAAGTCCCGCTCATCGGGCTGGGTTGCACTGCAAACCTTCTCCAGGGACGGAGCTGGGGAATAGCATGTCCTCGGCAGATTGCGCCTGCCCGCTCCGAGTCATGGTGGCCCACGTCCATCGTGGCGGCGAAGACAAGGTTCCCCGAATCGCGCAGCAACGTTCCGCCAGGTCATCCGATATCTGCGGCGGGGTAGACGTGGGCTGTCCCGCGAGATGGAGCACGAGATGACCAGGGACCGTCGCCGCAAGGCCGAGATCCGCGTCTACCAGGCAGCCGCTGGGACGCCGTACATGGTGGCCCGTCGACAGGTCGCTCTGCCGACCCTGGCCGAGGTGATGCAGCAGCACCCGCAGCTCAATTACTTCGGCATCGGCGTCTTCGAGCCGCTTCGCAAGACGGCCGAGCAGCGCCGGACCGAACTCGCCGCCGGCCGCGAGGAGCTGGCCGGAAGCGAGGCCGTAGTGATGGAGACCGCCGCGTGGCTGCGCGAGAACATCACGCCGATCAAGACCCCCACCGTCGGCAGCTACGGCATGAAACACGTGATGGAGCATGCAACCGGCGTATATGTCACCAACGGCGAGTTCATCGCCGCTGCTCTCATCGCCGGCTACACCTTCAAGTACACGGTGCCGAACGTGCTGTTCGGCATGAGCGCTCGGGACGTGAAGCGGATGAACTCGGCGCCACGACAGCCCCGCCGCTACCGCTGACCCGCATTGGCCCCTTCCTGAAGAGCTGACGTCATGAGGCCATGAGGTCATGACGTCGTGAGCTCACGACGTCATGACCTCACCCTTGGGCGTAGACGCCTGGCCCTACCTCGGTAGATGGGGCGTAGAGGCCTCGGGTAGAGGGGCCTGGCCTGCGCGGTAGGCATCTCATGCGATCGGTGGTGGGGGTTCTTCGCCTTCGCCGTGCAGGGGTTCGAAGCGGGCGATGAAGTCGTCCAGGGCGGACTCGGTGACGGTGAGGGCGTTGGCGTCGGCGCGGCGGTTGCGTTCGGTCAGGCGCCGGGCCAGCTCCGTGCGGTCGACGTCGAAGTAGACCAGTCGCCACCGCGCCCCGGCCGCCTGGACCATCGCTTTGGCGGCGTCGCGGTCGGCGCGGCGCCACAGGCCGTGGTCCAGGACGACGTCGTGGCCGGACGCCGCGAGCTCCACCATCCGCCGGCAGACCTCCGCCAAGACCGGTGCCTCCTTGGCGGGGTAGTCGGGCTCGGGGTAGTCGACGCCGTACCGGCCGTGGCGGGCGAACACCAGCTCGTCCACACTCAGCCGAACCACCCCACGGGACTCCAACGTCTTGGCGAACGTGGTCTTCCCCGACCCGGTCAGCCCGGCCAGCAGCCACACCGTGCTAGGAGTACGCGCCGGCGTCATCACGTCTCCTCCTGGACAGTGGCGGGAGTCTCAGCCTGCAGTTAGCGTGCCGGGAGTGGCAGACCAACCTTCCTTGAAGACCATCGCACTGGACGTCCGCGAGTTGCTCCATGCCGCCGGGCTCATCGCGGACAAAGAGTCTCCGAAGGGAAGCGGCGGGTTCACCGTCTCCGTGGTGCGCGGCCGCGTTGAGGTGGGCTGGACGGCGTCGGACGACCTGTACGACCACTCGTTCGAACTGGAGCCCAATCAGCCCCAGCACCCGCTGGTGCAGTTCGAGAGGACGGCCACGGCCATCATGGAGCACGCTTTGGGGGAGATTCTGTACGCCGCTGGCTACGGCGTGGCGCGCGTCCCCGAGGCCGGGGACACCGACTCATTCGTCTTCGTATTGACCGAGCCAAGGGTCAAGCCGTGGAGAGCCTCCTGACCTGCAGCGCGGCTCAGGACCATCTCACCTCAGACCCGCACAAGACAGGCGCTGTCTTGGCGGGCTTCTTCGCTCCCTCGGGTTCCCCGGAGCGGGGAACCTTGCGTTCAGGCTGGTGAAAGGCGTGGGGCGGCGCACTGGGCGTCATCGTGGTCCGTCGTGCCCGCATGTCTCGCCGGTATCGGTTCCCCGGTCCGGGGAACCGGTTCGGCGCGGCCTTGGGCGTCAGGAAGCCTCCTCCTCGGGGAAGTCGTCGACGACGAGCAGCGGAGCCGTTTCCGTCGCCGGCAGGGGCGCGCGGAGGAAGTCGAGTTCGGCGTTCGCGCGGTCGAGGTCTGCGGCCAGGTGCGCGTTGGTCCGGGTGAGCCGGGCGATCGTCTTTTCTTGCCGTGCGAGCCGTCGCTCGAGGTCGTCGATCTGCCTGCGCAGGATCTGCCCGAGAGGCTTGTTCATCAGGTGAACGATCAGCCTCATGAACAGCTTGCGCTGCTCGGCGAGTCTGGCGTGCAGGAGGGCGATTTCTCCGCGGAGGTACTCGGTGTGCTCGTTGAGGATCTTCTTGTGCTGCTCATGCTGATCGAGGGCTTGCTGGAGGTCGTCGAGCGTGCGGTGCTGATCGCGCATGGCCTGCTCGAGGACAGCGATCTTCTGCTGGCCCTCGGCGATGATCCGTCCCTTGTAGCGGGAGACCTCGCCGTACTCCTGCTTGACCGAGGCAAGGTCGGTGGCCAGGCGGAGATGTTCCTTGGTGAGGCTTTCGACCTGCTGGCGCAGTTCGGTGACGACGTCGGCGAGTTGAGCCGCGTGCTGCCGGTCCGTCGCCGCCTGCCGGAGTGCCTCGTCGAGGCGGCGCTGCACCTCGTCGCGCTTGCGCCAGGCCTGGGCCAGGTCCTGCTCCAGGAAAGCGATCTGGTCCTTGTGGGTGGGAGGCCGCGGCGCCTGGACCGCGCACGCTTCGCGGTGCAGCCGGCGCAGGGTCTCGACTTCCTCCACCCGTACCGCGGGCGTGAACCCCTCCGTCAGCGGGCGGAGGATGTAGTGCTCCACCACCCGCCAATCGGGAACGTGCTCGCCGTTGAGGTAGGTCGCGAGCTTGCCATTGCCCACCCCGGCCGCCTTGATGAGCCGGTTGTGCGAGGTCCGTGCCCTAATCACCTCATCCAGATACTCGACGAATTCCACGACCGCCGGAACGTCGGCCCTGATGCCCCAATTGTCTTTTTTGTGTTGCGACACCGGGGGGTGTCACCTCTCCCTGTTGCTCGGGCTCCCCGGCCCGGGGGAGGAGGTAACCGCCCTGACCTGGGGGTCATTTGCGGGCGTTGGGGGTCCTCCTCCCCGGAACGGGGAAGAGGAAGCCTGCGAAAAAAGCGGCGCGCATGTGCGTTCCCCACTTCCGGGAAGACAGATCAAGCTACCAGGATCTTGAGTAACTCGTTCGAACAGACGCGCTCCGCTGTTCGCCAGAAAGAAATGAGCGGACGGGGGACCCGGGGCGCCAAGAAAAGGATCTTGGAGGAGAGAAGATGTCTGTCTGCAGTCCTCGCCGGGCGAGGGGGGCCCGCGGGCTGAAGCGGCGGCATGGTGAGGTCGAACGGCCCGGCCGTGCCGTCGAGCGCTCCAGCACCCCACCGGTGGAGCCGAAGGGACGGAACCGGCCCGGGCCGAGCCGGTGGCGAAGGTTCACGCGCAAGGCGAACCGGTTGGGCCAAGCGGCGATGTTCGCCGCGGTACGCGGAGCGGCCTGGACCCTGGGCGGCGCCTTCGGCGCCGGCGTCCTCTACTGGCTGACCCAGCGCTGAGCCCCCGGCCGGAGGACGGGCCTCCTGCCCAAGGAATTAGCGGTCCAGGAGGCAGGAGACCCGCTCTCCCAGCACACCCGATGCCCTACAACAGTGCAAGGCCACAACGGCGTTGCACAGGTCGAGTCCCGTCATCTCACAGTCGATCCAGACTGCGAGATCCGGCACTACAAGAAGACGAGAACCCCGCGTCGGCGTTCTTGGCGCGACCGGGCCATTGGTTTCGCCGGTTTGCGCGCGGGTCGATCAGCGTCACGCCACCATGGGCCGGCCACTGCCCCAGGGGCGAAAACGGCGCTGACGATTGAAGCTGGTCCCACACCGCCCATACACAGCCCATACCTGTGTATGGGCCACCTTGATAGGAGGGGGCTCGGTAGTGCTCCCGGCGGGTCTCCCACCCGGGCACACCTCATCGGCCAGCCCCCTAAAGCCCGGTCTCCGACGCGGCCACCATGGACCAAGGAGACCGGGCACCCGCCAGGGTCAGCAGTACTTCGACGACCCCGCGCTCGTCCAGGAGCACGAGTCTGCCGTCTTACCGCTCGGGTAGAGCAGGTAGGCGCTGTCGCCCGTGTTGTTCCACACGTACCCCGTCCCGCCCCAGTACCGGTGCGTCGCCGAGTTCGAGCCCTTCCCGGTGTGGATGTACACGCTCTTGCGGGCCCCCAGCGTGAACGTCCCGAACGTGTAGGTGTAGCCCGTCTTGTCCCGCAGCTTCACACCCTTCAGCTGCCGCGCCGTGGATGTGGCGTTGTACAGCTGCACCCATTCGCCGTTCAGGCTCGCGTTCGACCGGGTGTCCTTCCCTGGCGAGTCGAAGTACACCCGGTAGATCTGCACCGGCGACGCGGCCTCCGCTGGCACTGCCATCACTCCGAGCGCCGTTACCGCGGCCGCCGCAGTCGCGAGGACTCGTTTCACATGGGCCTCCCCGTGGTTGTTGAGGCACCAGTTGTAGCGGCAACTTGCTGGTAACACCGGGTGATGACCAACAGGGGACGGCACGTCAACCAACCATCCGGATCGGGCGTCACCTCGTGGTCGGCGGCGAGGGGAATCGCACCCCGGGGCCACCCGACCGGCCGTCCCCCAAGGAGCGGCCCGGACCGGGATCGAGGTCGAGTGATGACCTGTATGGGTCAGCGCTCCGGCACTTCCCATTCGGCGCGCTGGCCAGGAGGGCGTGGTGTCGTGACCTCGCCGTAGACCTTCACCCGGACGGCGCCGCCGTCGGTGACGACGGCGCCCAGTGGGCGTCGTCGAATTCCAGGGTCATGCTGGCTGTCGCCGAGGTGCTGTGGTGTAGCGCTGCGTCGTGCCTGGGCGCTGCACCCTGTTCCTGCTCACACCGGCGGCGGCCCGAATTGGGTTCTCTCGTCGATATGGGCGCCCGCCGCTCGTACGCTCGATTCCGTCAGGAGCGTCTCTCGTAGATCTGTGCCTGCCAGGTTCGCGCCGCTCAGCTTTGTACGGATCAGGATCGCGCCGGTCAGATTCGCGCCGCTCAGGTCGACCCCGGTCAAGTCCGCGCCGGTCAGGTTCGCCCGGGCCAGGTTCGCGCGGGCCAAGGACGCGTCGGTCAGGTTCGCGCCAGGCAAGTTCGCGTTGCCGAAGTCCACGCTGATGTCCAGGTGCACATCGACGGTCAGCGCGCGGACGAGGACCGCTTCGCGCAAGTCTGCGCTACGCAGGTTCGCGTAGGTCAGTTTCGTGCTGGTCAGGTCCGCGAGGATCAGGATCGCGCCGGCCATGTCTGCGCGGGTCAGGTCCGCGCGGCTCAGATCGGCAAGAGGCAGCTTCGCGCCGGTCAGGTTCGCGCCGGTCAGGTTCGCTAGCCGCAGGTCGAGCGGGTTGAAGTCGTGCTCGGTGTTGCGGCGGCCGATGACGGTGAGAGCACTCTGGATATCAGGCCGGAACCGTACGCGAACCGAGGCCGCGTCATTGGCCTCGTAGGTGCTCGGGGCTGGGGCGGTGTGGGCGTCGGGATCGTGGGAGTGCTCGCGGGCGAAGGCAGCCAGGACGGCGATGACGGTGGGGTGATCGCGCATCGAGTCGCGGGCGATGCGTTCCAGGGCGTAGACGCCGCCGAGGCGGATGTCAAGCTTGTCGGAGCCGAGCTGTTCGATGGCGGCGGTGTACCGTCCGGTCACCATGCCTTGTTCGGTCGCGGCGGCCGTCTGCTGGGCTGCGTCGCTGCTGGCGAGGGCGGCGCGGGCGGTGCGGGCGGTGAATACGATCGCCACGAGGGCGAGCAGGCCAGTGCCGATGGCGACCGCGCGGCCGCGGACCCGGTCCAGTGCCTCGGCCCGCTTGTCGGCCTCCAGTTCGTTGGCCTTCACCTTGTCGGCGTGCTCGAGGACCCACAGCGCGCCGGGCCCCAGCGCGATCCACAGCACCAAGGCGGCCGCGGTCAAGCCGACAAGGACGCCCAGGCACACCGGTGCCAGGCGCGCCGCCCGCCGGCCCCAGCTCCGGAGCAGTGGGGGGTGGTGTGGTTGGCTCACACCCGCTCAGACGGAACCCGCCCCGGAAGCGATCCCACAGGAGGCCGGGGAGTCTGCTCCTTCGGAGCTGCCCGGGCGGCATACCCGGCTGGCCGTCAACGGGGTGTCCGGTAAGGCTTGCGCTGGACCAGGGGCAGGGCGGCGAGACTCGTACTCCTAAGAGCTTCGCCGACGCCTGCCCTTGCCGGTCATCTTCTCTTGAGGCGGTTCTTGTTGGGCGATGATTTGGAGGCTTTGACCTTGGTCTTCTCGGTTTGGGCTTTCCGGATCCGGTAGGCGGCCTGTCGGCACCTGTTCGAGCAGTATTTCCGGGGACGTCCTGCTCTGGGGGTGCTCCAGGGGCCGCCTACATCCTGGGCGTAGTTCTTGGGGACGAAGCGACGTTGGCAGCTGCCGCACCGGATGACGCCGATCTGTTCATCCGTGGGAAGGCGGTCGTTCCTCCTGCGGAAGTCGATGAGGCCCCCGTCGGGAACAGCCAGTACACCTGTTCTGCTCGGGTGTCGGAGGCGGGCGATGGCCTTCTGCTCTATCTGCCGTATACGTTCCCGGGTGACCCCGTACGTCCGGCCGATCTCGTCCAGCGTCTGGGGCCGGCCGTCGGTCAGTCCGAATCTTAGGGTCAACACCCCTACCTCGCGCTGGGACGACAGGCCGTCCAACACGCGTTGGAGGAGCTCGTCTTCGCAGATGGCCAGCCGCGACGTCGGGTCGTTGAGGGTGCTGCGTCGCGGACTCACTGCGTCTGCCCTCCGCTGCCGGGTGCCTGTTCGACATTCTGCGGGATCGGTGCTGGCGATGCTGCGGGATCGGTTGGCAGCTGCGTGACTGCTGGGCCGGGCAGCCTGGTCAAGGACCGCGCCGTACCAGTCAGCAGCGGCGCCAGCGCGATGAGCACATTGGGCAGGTCACGAGCATCGGTCTTGTTGATCGCAGCCTTGGCGATCCGGTAGATCACGGCCGCGATGACAACGACTGTGAACAGCCAGGTGCCGACGAGCAGGACCGGCCAGGGCAGGGAAGCCAGCTCGGAAGTGAGGAGGGGCATCACGGTTCCTTTCGGAATGAGAACGGCCCCGCCGTCTGGCGGGGCCGTTCTCGTAGTGGGGGGGAGACAGCAAAAAAGCCCTCGACTCCCGCTAGGGACTCAAGGGCTTTATGGTGTCGGGCACACTACGGCCCGATCTGAGAGAGAGCATAGCATCCATCAGACTGCATTTCCCCTGTTCAGGCCTATGTGCAACTATGGCGACCTTTTCGTAACGCGTCTGCGCAGCTCCGGGATCCCAGTGCTTGACAAAGTCGTCCCGTGGCGCGACTGGGACGTTGAGGCAACTGAGTGGATAACTGTCGTTATCCGCTGAGATCCCTGGCAGACTCAGCGGATAACGACGCCCCCGGGCCTCCAGAACCCGGGCCGCGACTCAGCGGATAAGAACGGAGACCCTCGATGGCCGCGTCCGTCATCCCCTTCCGCGCCCCCGGCGACCCGCCGCCCGAACCCACCG
>NZ_QHJN01000199.1:0-13401 GCF_003947565.1 Actinomadura sp. WAC 06369
CCCCGCGACCGCACCGCCCGGCGTCCCCGCCCCGACCGGCGCGGGCGACGGTGCGGACGTGGTGCGGGTCGTCCTGCCCGACGTGGCGGGACTCACGACCGTCGGGGACGCGCGGGCCGCCATCGACGGGATCGACGCCGCGCTCGCCGCGCTGCTGGAGCGCCGCGTCGCCGTCGCGGGCGTCGTCCAGCGGCTCAAGCCCGTCGGCGGGTTCGCCGGACGGGACCCCGAGCGCGAGCGCGCCATCGCCGCGGCGATGGCCGAGCACGCGCCGTCGCTGGGCGCCGAACGGCTCGCCCGGATCATGACCGCCGTCATCGAGGCCGGACTCGACGCGGTCGAGGCGTCCCGCACATGACCGGACGTGTGACGGGCGCCGCACGGAAGCACCGAGCGAGAAGGCCGCAAGAACGTTCAATACGCCCCGCGCGGCCCCGCCTAACGTCGGAGGCATGACCATGGCGAACACCCGGAGGGACGGCGACGCCGCGGCCCCGTCCGGCGACGCGCGCTCCGCGGCGATCCGGGACGGCCTGGGCGTGGGCGTCGCCGTCGGCGTGTCCGGCCTGGCGTTCGGCGCCGCGGCCGTCACCGCGGGCCTGACCGTCGCGCAGGCGTGCGTGCTGAGCCTGCTGGCGTTCACCGGCGCGTCCCAGTTCGCGCTGATCGGCGTCATCGGCGGGGGCGGCGGCCTCGTCGCCGGATCCCTCGGCGCGGTGCTGCTCGGCGGCCGCAACGCCCTCTACGGGCTGCGGCTCGCACGGACGCTCGACGTGCGCGGCGCGCGGCTGCCGCTCACCGCGCACGTCGTCATCGACGAGACCACCGCCGTCGCGACCGCCCAGCCGGACAAGGCGTCCGCCCGCGCCGGCTTCTACACGACGGCGATCACCATCTACGTCGCCTGGAACCTCACCACGCTGGCCGGCGCGGTCGGCGCCGGGCGGATCGGCGACCCGGACGCCCTCGGCCTGGACGTGCTCGGACCGGCGGCGTTCCTGGCGCTGCTGTGGCCGCGCCTCACCGCCGGGCGCACCGAGGCCCGGGTGGCGCTCGCGGCCGCCGCCGTCGCGCTCGCGACGACGCCGCTGCTGCCGCCCGGGGTGCCCGTCATGCTCGCCGCCGTGGCGGTCCTGCCCGCCCTGCTCCGCCGGGAGGAGTCCGCATGAGCGTCTGGATCGCGGTCCTCGCCACCGCGCTCGGCTGCTACGCGCTGAAGTTCGCCGGGCTCGTCGCGCCGCAGTCCGTGCTGGACGACCCGCGCGTGCGGCGGTTCACCGAACTCGTCCCGGTCGCGCTGCTGACCGCGCTGATCGCCGTGCAGGCGTTCGCCGACGGGCGGTCCCTGGAGTTCGACCCGGCCCGGATCGCCGGGCTCGGCGCGGCGGTCGCGGCGCTGCTGCTGCGCGCCCCGTTCCTGGTGGTGCTGGGCATCGCGGCCGCGACCACCGCCGGGCTCCGGCTGCTGGGGGCGTGAGCCCGCTCAGGACTCCGACTCGACGATCTCGAGCGCGCGCGCGAGGTCGTCCGGGTAGGGGCTCTCGAACTCGACCCACTGGCCCGTCGCGGGATGCTCGAACCCGAGCCGCGCGGCGTGCAGCCACTGCCGCGTGAGCCCCAGGCGCGCCGCCAGCGTCGGGTCGGCCCCGTAGAGGTGGTCGCCCGCGCACGGGTGCTTGATCGCCGACATGTGCACCCGGATCTGGTGCGTGCGGCCCGTCTCCAGCCCGATGTCGAGCAGCGTCGCCGCCCGGAACGCCTCGACCGTGTCGTAGTGCGTCACCGACGGCTTCCCGCCCGCCACCACCGCGAACCGCCCGTCGCCCGACGGGTGCCGGTCGATCGGCGCGTCGACCGTCCCGCGGAACGGGTCCGGATGGCCCTGGACGAGCGCCCGGTACCGCTTGTCGACGCGGCGGTCGCGGAACGCGCGCTTGAGGTGCGAGTAGGCGCTCTCGCTCTTGGCCACCACCATCGCGCCCGTGGTGTTGGCGTCCAGCCGGTGCACGATGCCCTGCCGCTCGGACGCGCCGCTCGTCGCGATCGTGTGCCCGGCGCCGAGCAGCCCGCCGAGGACGGTCGGGCCCGTCCAGCCGGTCGTGGGGTGCGCCGCGACGCCGATCGGCTTGTCGATCACGACGATGTCGTCGTCCTCGAACAGGATGCCCATCCCCGGGACCGGCTCGGCGACGGGCGCGGGCGGCGCGGGCGGCGGCGGCAGCGTCACCTCCAGCCACGTCCCCGCCTGCAGGCGCTCGGACTTGGTCTCCAGCGCGCGCCCGTCCAGCAGGACGTCGCCCGCGGCGATGATGTCGGCGGCCCGGCCCCGGGACAGCCCGAACAGCCGCGACAGCGCCGCGTCGGCCCGCTCCCCCTCCAGCCCGTCCGGGACGTGGAGGCTGCGCGTCTCGCCCATCAGGACTCGTCCCCCGGCGTCCGCGCGTCCCGCTCCTCCGCGGGCTCCGCGTCGGTCGGCTCCGCGTCCGACGGCTTCACGTCGGACGGCTTCGCATCGGTCGGCTTCGCATCGGACGGCTTCGGCTTCGCGGGCTCGGCCGCCGCGGCGGCGCCGCCCTCGCCGTCCTTGTCGCCGGTGATGCGGGTGCCGTCCAGCTGGAGGCCGCGCGCCGCCAGGATCACGGCCAGGACGCCGCCGCAGACCACCGCCGAGTCGGCCAGGTTGAACACCGGCCAGTTCGGCACCTGGATCCAGTCGACGACGTGGCCCTCCAGCGGCGCGGGCGCACGGAACACCCGGTCCACCAGGTTGCCCAGCGCGCCGCCGAGCATCAGGCCGAGGCAGACCGCCCACGGCAGGCTCCGCAGGTTGCGCCCCGTCCAGATGATCGCCACGACCACCCCGGACGCGATCAGGGTGAAGACGATCGTGTAGCCGGTGCCGATCGAGAACGCGGCGCCGCTGTTGCGGGTCTCGCGCAGCGTGAGCAGCCCGCCGAGCAGCCGGATCGGCTCCTCGTTCTGGAGCGTCGCCACCACGACGATCTTGGTCACGATGTCGGCGGCGAGCGCCAGGACGGCCACCACGGCCAGCACGCCGACACGGCGCGGCCGAGGAGATCCCGTGGATTCCCCGGCCCCGCCCTCTGGGTTCGTTGAGTCGCTCAGCGACGTTCCTCGCGTTGTTTGCATGTCACACACAGGGTCGCACGGGGGAACACCTGAAGTCGCGCCTTGCCGATCGGTTCACCGCAGACCTCGCAGATGCCGTACGTGCCGGCGTCCATCCGCTGGACGGCCCGCTCGCTCTGCGCGAGCAGGTCCTGCGAATTGTACGCGAGGGCCAGCTCGTGCTCGCGCGCGTACGTCTTCGCGCCCGCGTCGGCCTGGTCGTCGCCGGCGCCCTCGCTGGGGTCGCCCTCGGCGATCTGGCTCGCCGACGTGGCGATGTCGGCGCGCAACTCCGTGATCTGCTCCTCCAGCCCGGCCCGCACCTCCGCCAGCTCGTCCGGCGTCCAGAGCTCCTCCCCCTCGCGGACCGGCAGGCCCGCGGCGTCCGGCACCGCGCTGCGCGCCCCCGCGCCCCGCCGCGCCTTCCCGGCGCCCCGCGGCCGGGCCGCCGGTTTCGCCGCCGGTTTCGTCTTCGTCGCCGCCCCGGTGCGGGTCTCGCCCGTCCCGGCCGCCGCGCCGGCCTCCGTCACGCTGATCGCCTCGGTGGGCAGTCCGGGCATGGTGTCCCCCTTCACGGGCAAGGTCGACGACGACCTCGGATCGTTACCGACCGCTTATGCCCCTCGCCCGAGTTTCCGGAAACCCCAGGGATCACCGAATCCTCGGAAAGGAACCATGGCGGACGAACGGCCGTCCCGCCGATAACCGGAAGAGGACGGCCCCCCGGTGCGTTAAAGTCGGGGACACGCAGCCGCAGCAGGCGATGATGGGGACACCTGCCGCCGCACGCAGCCATGAGCGACCCGGGGACGGTGCGAGCCCGGGGGCCGGCACGGCGGTCTGATCACCCCGGAGCCCTCCGGAAGAACCGCCCCGACCGCACGGGGCCCAGTAGACCCGGTCGCCGCGGCTCGAACGAAGCGGTCCGCGCCGTCCCGGCGCGGTCAAGGAGGGTGGTACCGCGGGGCCCGTCCGGACGATCCGGGCGCGCGTCTCGTCCCTCCGGACACGTGCAGGCTCGTTTTCACGTCGATCCGGAGGTCCGCCACCGTGAGCCGAGGTTTCCGGCCACTGCCCGCGCAGGTCGATCTGCCCGCCCTCGAGCGGGACATGCTGCGCCGCTGGCAGGAGAACAAGGTCTTCGAGCGGTCGCTGGAGCGCACCGCGTCCGGCCCCCGCTGGCTGTTCTACGAGGGGCCGCCCACCGCCAACGGCATGCCCGGCGTGCACCACGTCGAAGCCCGGGTCTTCAAGGACGTCTTCCCGCGCTACCGCACCATGAAGGGCTACCACGTCCCCCGCAAGGCCGGCTGGGACTGCCACGGCCTGCCCGTCGAGGTCGCCGTGGAGAAGGAACTCGGCCTCACCGGCAAGAAGGACATCGAGGAGTACGGGGTCGCGGAGTTCAACGCCCGCTGCCGCGAGTCCGTCCTGCGGCACGTCGACGCCTTCGAGGAGATGTCCGAGCGGATGGGCTTCTGGGTCGACACGGCCCAGGCGTACCGCACGATGGACCCCCAGTACGTCGAGGCCGTCTGGTGGTCCCTCAAGCAGATCTTCGACAAGGGCCTGCTGTTCCGCGACTTCCGCATCACCCCGTACTGCCCGCGCTGCGGCACCGGCCTGTCCGACCACGAACTCGGCCAGCCCGGCGGGTACGAGGAGGTCACCAGCCCGTCGGTGTACGTGCGGATGCCGGTGACGTCCGGCCCGCTCGCCGACCTCGGCGCCGCCCTGCTCATCTGGACGACGACGCCGTGGACGCTCGTGTCGAACACCGCCGTCGCCGTCCACCCCGACGTCACCTACGTCGCCGCGCGGCCCGCCGGGTCCGACGAGGTCCTCGTCGTCGCCGAACCCCTGGTCGAGCAGGTCCTCGGCGAGGGCGCCGAACGGCTCGCCGCCTACCGGGGCACCGAACTCGAACGGACCCCGTACGCGCGCCCGTTCGACCTCGTCGACATCCCGGACGCCCACTACGTCGTCCTCGGCGACTACGTCACCGTCGAGGACGGCACGGGGCTCGTCCACCAGGCGCCCGCGTTCGGCGCGGACGACATGACCGTCTGCAAGAACTACGGCATGCCCATCGTCAACCCCATCGGGCCGGACGGCCGGTTCCTGCGCGAGGTGCCCCTGGTCGGCGGGAAGTTCTTCAAGGACGCCGACGAGGCCCTCACCGACGATCTGCGCGCCCGCGAACTCCTCTACCGGGGCGGCCACTTCGAGCACAGCTACCCGCACTGCTGGCGCTGCCACACGCCGCTCCTCTACTACGCGCTCCCCGCCTGGTACATCCGCACCACGCAGATCAAGGACCGGCTGCTCGAGGAGAACGAGAAGACGAACTGGTTCCCCGAGACCGTCAAGCACGGCCGCTACGGCGAATGGCTGCGCAACAACGTCGACTGGTCACTGTCCCGCAGCCGCTACTGGGGCACCCCCCTGCCGCTGTGGGTCTGCGGTGCGAACGAGGAGCACGTCACCTGCGTCGAGTCCCTCGCCGAACTCGGCGAGCTCGCCGGCTCCGACATGTCCGCGCTCGACCCGCACCGCCCGTACGTCGACGACGTCGTGTTCCCCTGCCCGTCCTGCGGCGCCGAGGCCCGCCGCGTCCCCGACGTGATCGACGCCTGGTACGACTCCGGCTCGATGCCGTTCGCCCAGTGGGGCGCCCCCCACCGCAACAAGGACGTCTTCGAGGCGTCCTACCCCGCGCAGTACATCTGCGAGGCCCAGGACCAGACGCGCGGCTGGTTCTACTCCCTGATGGCCGTCGGCACGCTCGTGTTCGACCGGTCGTCCTACGAGAACGTCCTGTGCCTCGGGCTGATCCTCGCCGAGGACGGCCGCAAGATGAGCAAGCACCTCGGCAACGTGCTCCGCCCGATCCCGCTCATGGACGAGCACGGCGCCGACGCGCTCCGCTGGTTCATGCTCGCCAACGGCCTGCCCTGGGCGTCCCGCCGGGTCGGCCACGGCGCGCTCGAGGAGATCGTCCGCAAGGTGCTCCTCACCTACTGGAACACCGCGTCGTTCTTCGTCCTGTACGCGAACGCCGCGGCGGCGCAGGGCCGGGCCTGGACGCCCGACCGGATGGGCGAGGCGCCCGACCCGGCCGACCGCCCGCTCCTCGACCGGTGGGCGCTCGCCGAACTGCACCGCACCGTCGGCGAGGTCGACGCCGCCCTCGACCGGTTCGACACCGCCCGCGCCGGGCGCCGCCTCGCCGAGTTCGTCGACGACCTGTCCAACTGGTACGTGCGGCGCTCCCGCAAGCGGTTCTGGGAGGGCCCCGAGACGCCCGACGGCGCCGCCGCCTTCGCGACCCTGTACGAGTGCCTGGAGACCCTCACCCGCCTCATGGCGCCGATGGTCCCGTTCGTCACCGACCACGTGTGGGACGTCGTCCGGCCCGCCGACGCGCCCGAGTCGGTGCACCTCACCGAGTTCCCGGCCGTCCGCGAGGACCTCCTGGACCCCGTGCTCACCGAGCAGATGGCGCTCGTCCGGCGGCTCGTCGAGCTCGGCCGGTCCGCCCGCGCCGCGAGCGGCGTCCGGACCCGCCAGCCGCTCGGCCGCGCCCTCGTCGGCGCGGCCGGCTGGGCCGCCCTGCCCGAGCAGCTGCGCGCCCAGATCGCCGAGGAGCTGAACGTCCAGGCGTTCGAGGAGCTCTCCTCCATCGGCGGCGACCTCGTCGAGTACGAGGTCAAGCCGAACTTCCGCGAGCTCGGCAAGCGGTACGCCAAGGACACCCCGAAGGTCGCCAAGGCCGTCACGTCCGCCGAGGCCGCCGCGCTCGTCCGGTCCCTGCGCGAGGACGGCGCCGCCGAGGTGGACGCCGCCGACCTCGGCACCGTGCGCCTCACGGCCGACGACGTGATCGTCACCGAGCGGCCGCGCAGCGGCTGGGCGGTGGAGAGCGCCGCGGGCGAGACCATCGCCTTCGACCTCACGATCACGCCCGAGCTGCGCCGCGCCGGTCTCGTGCGCGAGGCCGTCCGGCTCGTCCAGGAGGCCCGCAAGGCCGCCGGGCTCGAGGTGACCGACCGGATCGAGCTGTGGTGGGAGGCCGCCGGCACCGACCTCGCCGAGGCGCTGCGCGCCCACGGCGCCGAGCTGGCCGTGGAGGTCCTCGCCACGTCCGTCGCCGAGGGCCGCCCCGACGGCGTCGAGGGCGGGCGCGACGACGAGCTGGGCCTCGGCTACTGGCTCCGCAAGGCGGTGTGATCCGCGGGGGTTCCGGGGCGGGACGGCCCCTCCCGGAACCCCCGCGTTCCTCGTCCCTCCACCCCCGCGGTGCCCCACCGGCCACCGCCTTGACAAAGTAAGTTTCGGCCGGAACGGGACGGCGCCGCATCACGGGTTTTCGAGATGCATCGCGTTTTGCCATGATGGACGGGTGAACCTTCCCGAGCACCCATCCGGACAGGACCCCGCACGGCTGCGGGCGTCCGACGCCGACCGCGACGAGGTCGCCGACCGCCTCCGCGAGGCCCTGGCCGAGGGGCGGATCACGGCCGAGGAGCACGCCGAGCGCATCGACGCCGCGTACCGCGCCAAGACCTACGCGGACCTGGAGCCCCTTCTCAGCGACCTGCCCTCGGGTGCGGCGCCCGGCCCGCGCGTCAACCTCCGCAAGGAGGGCGCGCCGGCCGCGCCGCCCACCGAGCACCCGGGGAGCGTCGTGGCCGTCCTGTCGGGCGCGACCCGCTCCGGGCGCTGGCTCGTGAAGGAGCACACCACGGTCGTCGCCCTGCTCGGCGGCATCGAACTGGACTTCCGCCGCGCCGTCCTCAGCTCCTCCGAGGTCACGCTGAACATCACGGCGGTCATGGGCGGCGTGGCCCTCACCGTGCCGCCGGGGGTGCGGGTCGTCGACTCCACCACGGCCGTCCTCGGCGGGAACTCCCTGCCCGAGGACGACGTCGTCGACGCGGACGCCCCCGTGGTCCGGCTGACCGGGCTGGTCCTGCTCTCCGGCGTCACCGTCGAGCGCAAGGAGGCCGACGAGCCCGGCTCGCGGCGCGACCGGCTGGAGGAGCGGCACCGCCGGGCGATGGACCGCCACACCGAGCGGCACCACCGGCTGACCGAGCACCACCGCCGCCGCCACCACTGACGGGGACGGCCGGCGGCGGGGCGGACGCCGGCGGGACGGACGTCAGTCGCGGGCGCGCTCGCGGTCCGGCTGGCAGACGAGGCAGGGCGTGCAGCCGCGGGCCTTCGCCTCGGTGCGGGACAGCGCCTCCAGGTCGTCCGCCTCGTCACCGATGTCCTCGATGAGGGCGCAGTCGGTGCGGTGGTAGCGCTTGGTGCCGCTCAGGATGCGGACCTGCGGGTCGTCGCCGTCCGGTTCCGCCGCGGCGGACTCCTCGGCGGCGGGCTCGGACGCCTGCCGCGGCACCTCGGCGGTCTCGTCCGGCTCTCCGGCGCCACGGGGACGCGGAGCGGCCGTGTCGAGTTCGGCGGTGGCGTCCGCCGGGGACGCCTCACCCGCCGCCTTCTCCGCCTTCGCCCGCGATTCCGTCTTCTCCGGCGTCTCCGCCTTCTCCGGCTTCGCGTCGTCCTTCGCCGGCTCCGGCGCCGCGCTCTCCGCCGTCTCGGCCTTACCGGTCTTCTCGAGGCCGGTCTTCTCGAGGCCGGTCTTCTTACGCCCGTCCTGCTCGCCCTCGGCGGCCCGGTCCCGCGCGGCGGGCTTCTCGGACTCGCGGGGCTTCTCCTGGACGAGGTCGGCGACGGGCAGGTCCATCAGCGTCGGGCCCGCGGGGGTGCGCTTCGGCTTCTCCCCCGCGTCGTCGCGCGGCAGTTCGGCGGTCACGTCCAGCGACGTCGGGGCGGGGCGGGCGAGGCCCGCGAGGCCGTTCTCCTCCGCGCCGGACCGCTCCGCGGCCTTCACCGGCTCCTTGCCCTGGCCGGGCTTCGGCTCCTTGTCCCCGCCGGCCTTCGGCTCCGTCTTGGCGCGCGCCGCCAGTGCGGTGTCCGGCATGCAGGCGGTGCAGGAGCTGAAGCCCTCCTCGCGGGCCTCCGCGTAGGTCAGCTCCTCGGTCTCGCGACCGGCGAGCTGGCGGCAGGTGTCCAGGTGGTAGCGCTTGCGGCCGCGGACGACGAACACCAGCGCGTCGTCGGGCACGTCGACCGGCTGGGCCGGGATCTCGACGGCGTCGTCGTGCGGCTCCGGCGCCCCGGCGGGCTTGGCGGCCCCGGGGGCGGCGGCGGTCGCGGCCGGAACCGGCTTGGCGCGCTTCTCGCGGCGCGGCTTGCGCTTCTTCGCGGGCGCCGTGGAGACGCCCGGGCCGAACAGCTCCTTGCGCCGCAGGAACACCCCGATGGCCAGGCACAGTGCGGAGACGATGCTGACGCCGATGGAGATGTAGATCACCACCAGCGCGTCCAGGCCGAAGACCTGGGCGCTGTCGCCGTTGCCCGCGACGATTCCCGCGACGAGCAGGGCGATGGCCGCCACCACGAGCACGCCACTCAGGATGATCACAGGGTCTCTCCCCCTCGTTCAGACCGCTCGGCTCCGGGCCGCCCGAGGGCCCGGTGATCGACCCGCCGCGGCGCCGCCGGGATGGCGGCGGTGCCATCCTCGGCGCGGCGGACGGAAAGACCCTATCGCCTGCGGTGCCCGCGTCAGCGCCTCTCGTGCGGCGGGTTGTCCCCACCGGAGTGGAACGCGCCGGTCGCCGAGTGCTGCACCTGCTGCGGGCCGTGCTCGGCCGGCGGCGGGAAGCCGCCGGGGGCCGCGCCGTTGCGGTTCTCGCCCTGCGGGACGGCGTTCTGCGGGCCGGTCTGCGGACCGGAGTTCTGCGGCTGCCCGGGGGCGCCGGGGACGGCCGCGAACGCGCCGGTCTCGGTGCTGCCGGCCTCGAGGTCGCGGAGCTGGCCCTCCAGGTACACCTTCAGGCGGCTGCGGTACTCGCGCTCGAACGCGCGGAGGTTGTCGACCTCGCGCTCGAGTTCCTCGCGCTGCTGCACGAGCGAGCCCATGACCTGGCGGTGGCGCTCCTGGGCGTCCCGGTCGAGGGCCTCGGCGCGGGAGCGGGCCTCGCTGACGATCTGGTCGGCCTGCCGGCGGGCCTTGCCGAGGATCTCCTCCGCCTCGCGGCGGGCGCGGCCGAGCGTCTCGTCGGCCTCGCGGCGGGCGTCCGCGATCGCCTGGTCGGCGGTCTGCTGCGCCAGCGCGAGCACGCGGGCGGCGGTGTCCATGTTGTCCTCGCCGCCGGACGGCGCGGCGGCCATGCCGAGGCCGCCGAGGGCGGGCTCGGGCTCGGGCTGCTGCTGCATCGGCTGGGGCGGCGCCGGCGGCTGCGGCTCGGGCCGGGGGGGCTCGGGGATCTTCTGGACGTCCGGCTTCGGCTCCACGATGGGAGCGGCCATGGCGGGAACCTTGCCGCGAAGGCACTCGGCCAGCTTGGCCCGCAGTTCCTCGTTCTCCTGGATGAGGCGGTCGAGCTCGGCCTCGACCTCGTCGAGGAAGGCGTCCACCTCCTCCTCGTCGTACCCCGGCCTCAGCCTGGTGGTACTGAACTGCTTGTTCCGCACATCGGCGGGTGTCAGCGGCATGTTCGTCTCCTTGGCGCGCTTGGAGTCTGTCCCAAAGGACGGTATCCGATCAGAGCCCCGGTACGAAGATGATCAAGATCCAGACCACAAAGAAGAGGACGGTGAAGCTGAGGTCCAGCGACACGTTACCCAGCCGTACCGGCGGAATGTAACGCCTCAGGAACTTCAGCGGCGGGTCGGTGACGGTGTAGACCGTCTCGGCGATCACCAGCACCACCCCCGTCGGCCGCCACTGCCGGGCGAACTGCTGCAGGAGCTCCAGGATCAACCTCCCGATCAGCAGCAGGAGGAAGAGGATCAGTACGGCCTCGATCGCGGCCCAAACGATGTTCACGGATACTCTCGCATCTGGATCTCAGCTCTGGTTGAAGAACCCTCGTTCTGCCATACGGGCCTTGTCCTCCGCCGTCACCTCCACGTTGGCGGGCGACAGGAGGAACACCTTGTTCGTAACACGCTCGATGCTCCCGTGCAGGCCGAACACGAGACCCGCCGCGAAATCGACGAGACGCTTGGCGTCGCTGTCGACCATCTCGGTCAGGTTCATGATCACCGGTGTTCCCTCACGGAAGTGCTCCCCGATGGTCCTCGCCTCGTTGTAGGTCCTCGGGTGCAGCGTAGTGATGCGCGCAAGGTCGGTGGTACCGCTCTCGTAGAGCGCCACGGAGCGTCGCTCGACGGTGGACGGGGCGTGATGCTCCCGATCACGGTCCGGTTCGTCCTCGGCTCGGGTAAGCTGACCGCCGGATTCGTCCTCGCGGCGGCGCCCCTCCCCGGGGTCGGTCTCATCGTCGTAGACGTCGTACTCGTCGTACCTGTCGTCGTCGTAACGGTCGTCCTCCACCAGGCCGAGGTAGACCGCCATCTTGCGCATCGCGCTGGCCATACGCCCCTCCGTGTCCTGTGGCCGCGGCTCCGGCGCGTCCGTCGCCGCGGGTGACCGTCCGTCTGCGTGGCCCGCGTTCCGGCAGGTCCCACTGGGGGGACATTACCTGACGATTGCCCGTCGGCCGCCGAGCAACGCCGTACCGATCCTGAGGTGTGTCGCGCCGCACGCGATCGCCTGTTCCAGATCACCGCTCATACCCGCGGAAACGATCGAAGCACCCGGATGGTTTCGGCGGACCCCCGCCGCGACCTCCGCGAGCCGGTCGAACGCGGGCGCCGGGTCGGCGCCGAGCGGCGCGACCGCCATCACCCCGCCGAGGTCCAGCCCGGGGGCCTCCGCGATCGCGTCGGCGAGGCCCGGGACGTCCCCGGGTGCGGCGCCGCCGCGCCCCTCCCGCCGTTCGACCTCGTCCAGGGAGACCTGCACCAGGCAGCGCAGCGTCCGGCCGGCGCGGTCGGCGGCGTCCGCCAGCGCGCGGACGAGGCGGGCCCGGTCCACCGAGTGGACGACGTCGGCGTAGCCCGCGACGGCGCGGGCCTTGTTCGTCTGCAGGCGGCCGACGAAGTGCCAGGTGAGGGGCAGGTCGGCGCAGTCGGCGGCCTTCGGGCGGGCCTCCTGGTCGCGGTTCTCGCCGACTTCGGTGAGGCCGAGTCCGGCCAGCAGCCGCACGTCGGACGCGGGGAAGGTCTTCGTCACCGCGATCAGCGTGATCTCGTCCTCGGCGCGGCCCGCGGCGGCGCAGGCGGCGGCGACCCGCGCGCGGACGGCGGCGAGGGCGTCGGCCAGTTCGGCGCGGCGCTCGTCGGGGGTCACTGGGGGCGTTCCTCGCGTTCGGTCAGCCAGACGTAGCCGGCGAACCGGCCGGTGCGGCCGTCGCGGCGGTAGGAGAAGAGGTCCGGGTCCTCGATGGTGCAGCGGGGGTCGGTCCGGACGTCGGTGACGCCCGCCGCGGCGAGCTGCGCGGCGATGCCCGCGCGGATGTCGAGCCCGGGGGTGCCGCGGGACGTGGTGGCGCGCGCGGCGGGCACGGCGGCGGCGACCTCGTCGCGCATCGCGGCCGGGACCTCGTAGCACCCGCCGCACGCGGCGGGGCCGATGGCGGCGGCCGTCCGGGACGGGTCGGCGCCGTGCTCGCGCATCCGGTCCAGCAGCGCGGGGACGACGCCCGCGGCGGTGCCGGGGCGGCCGGAGTGCGCGGCGCCGACGACGCCGGCGGCGGGGTCGGCCAGCAGGACGGGGGCGCAGTCGGCGACCAGGACCGCGAGGGCGAGGCCGGGGACGGTCGTGACGATCGCGTCGACGGGGGTGTCGGCGAGGTCTTCGGGGGCGGTGACGTACGCGACGTCGGCGCCGTGCACCTGCCGCATCCAGACGGTGCGCGCGGGATCGACGCCGAGGCGGGCGGCGGCCCGCTTCCGGTTGCCGCGGACGGCGGCGGGGTCGTCGCCGACCGCGCCGCCGAGGTTGAGGGAGTCGAAGGGGGCTTCGCTCACGCCTCCGGCGCGGCCGGTGAACGCCGCGCGGACGCCGTCGCCGAGGGCGAAGGCGGCGGAGCCGGAGCCGTCGGGGGCGGTGTCGCCGTGGATGGGGGTCACGGTCCCTTCAGGAAGTCGGGGACGTCGAGGTCGTCCTCCTCGTCGAACACGACGCGGCGCGGCGGGCGCTTGCCGGAGGCGGCGGGGCCGCCGTCGTTCTCGCCGGCCGGCCTGCGCCCCGCGAGGAGGCCGCGCACAGCCCCCCGCCGGCCGGCGACCGGTTGGTCGTCGGCGGCGGGCGGCGCGGGCGGCTGGGGCCGCTCGGGCTCGGTCCGCGGC
>NZ_QHJN01000200.1:0-13342 GCF_003947565.1 Actinomadura sp. WAC 06369
GTGATGGTGAGGGGGCCGCTGCCGGGGAGCCGGGTGATGAGGTCGGCGCCGAACAGGGTCGCGGGCGTGTGCGCGCCGGGGCGGGGCGCGGGCGCGGCGAGGAGGTCGGTGACGGCGGTGAGGGCGCCGTCGATGGTGAGCCGGTAGGGGTTGGCCGTGGTGATGCGGGCGGTGGCCCGCCGGCCGGCAGCGTCGGTGGTCTCGCCCCACACGTAGGCGGCGCTGGTGGCCCATTCGTTCGCGTCGGGGCCCTTCACCGTCTTGTCGATCAGCTTGTGCGCGGCGGCGCGGACACCGGGACGGGCCAGCAGCCTGGTGAACCGCCTGCTGATCCGGGTGCCGCGGATCAGCAGGGAGGGCATCGGGAGGTAGACCTCGATGTTGGGGATCGCGGTGCTGTGGTGGGCGCTGTGAAGGTCGGCGGCGGGGAAGGCGAGCGCGGGTTTGGCGCCGTTGCCGAAGTCGATGCGGGCGGTGCGTCCGCCCAGCGGGGTCGGGGTGATCTGGCCGTCGATGCGGGCGCGGCCTCCGGCGGCCATCCCGTCCAGGATCGTTTTGACCGTCCCCGGGGACAGCGCCAGCGGCAGGTCGAACCCGAGCCGCAGACCGGTGGCATCGGGCATGGCTTGGTGGAGGGCGGCCGCGAGGCAGTCGGTGGGGATGACGTCGAAACCGACTCCGGGACAGACCACGACACCGGCGGCCCGAGCCTGGCCGTCGATCTCGCGGGCGTAGGCGAAGACGTCCATCTCGCCGGTGATGTCGAGGTAGTGGGTGCGGGTGCGCACACACGCGTCGATCATCGGGGCCGCCGTCACCGAGAACGGCCCGGCGCAGTGCAGCACCACGTCGATGCCGGACAGTTGCGCGTCGGCGTCACGCAGGTCGAAGATCTGGTACTCCAGGCCGAGGTCCTCGGCCAGCGGCTTGACCGCCGTGAGGTTCCGGCCGGCAAGGACTGGTTCCATGCCTCTCTTGCGGGCCTCCCGGGCGATCAGCTCACCGGTATAGCCGTTGGCGCCGTACAGCAGCCACCTGGTCACTGGGCGACTTCCTTTCGGCCGGGCAGTTCACGCGGGCCCGGGGTGAAGCCGCGGCGGGCGGCGCCGACGTCACCGCGGTAGGCCCCGACGGGGCCGGTGAGCAGGAAGGGCAGCGGGACGCGGCGCTGACGTGCGGTGAATCCCCACGTCCCGATGCCCAGGTAGACGCCGGGCGCCGCGCGGCGGACCTCGTCGACCATGTTGATCGCCCCGCACATCGAGGCGTAGGCGCGATAGACCAGCGTGTAGGCGGGACGGCCGTCATAGCGCGACGGTGCGATGAGCGTGTGCATCGCATAGCGCTGCCGGATGCGGCCGAACTGGCGGAAGGTGTTGTAGCCGCGCCCGGTCTGGCCGTCGACGGGCCGGAACGCCTTGCACAGCCACCGTGTCAGCGGATTCGACACCGTGCCGTGCCCGGTCACCGAGGCGAACACGCTGGGCTGGGCCAGCAGCCGGGCGGTGTACTCCCCGTCCATCTCCTCGATGGACGGGTCGGGCAACGTGGCGAAGAACGCCAGCAGCCCGGTCGTGTCCAGCCCGAGCAGCTCGGCAGCCGCGTGGTCGGTCTCCATGGAGGTCCCATCTCATGTCTTGAATGGTCCTCAAGAAACCTAGCGTCTTCTTGAGGGTCGTTCAAGATAGGGTGTGGGGGTGCCTCGGAACCGACGCCCCCAGGACCGCGAAGAGAAACGCGAGGAGATCCTCGTCGCCGCCCAGCGGCTGTTCATCCACGACGGCTACGAGTCGGCGTCCATGGGCCAGATCGCTAAGAACGCCGGCGTCACCGTCAACACGATTTACTGGTACTTCCGCGACAAGGACGACCTGCTCATCGCTGTCCTGGACCGCCTGCTCAGCGAAGCCCTCGCCCAGTACACGACCATCGCCGACCGGCCGCTGGGCGACCGGCTCCTATGGGCCGTCGACCAGCTCGAACGGCTGCACGGCCTCGTCAACACCGTCCACACCCGCGCCCCGGCCTCACCCGCCGTCCACGCCTGGCACACCGGCTTCCACGAACTCGCCGACACCCTGATCGCCGACGACCTCCGCAACGCTGGCGCCGCCGAAGCCGACCTCCCCGCCATGACCGCGATCGGCACCTTCGTCATCGAAGGCCTCCTCACCCACCGGCACAACGACGCCGGCAAACGAGCCGTGATCGACCTTCTCGTCCACCAGCTCACCACCATGCCGACCCGAACCTGACCGGAACCACGCGGGCCCGCATCGCAACGGCGAACGGCGGCAACGCCTCCGCTCCCGGCGGGGGTGTTGGGAATCGATTTACAACACCCCGCTCGAACTCCTCTTCACGAACCGCCCACCGGGCGCGCATGTGTCGAGAAACGTGTTGAGAACTCGGGATGTTCAACAACTCCAACGGCACCGTTTTCCCTACACTTCTGCGGTGCGACGACCCTGCCCGACGGCTCAGAACCCTCCGCGGCGATCCGCCAGGCCGACGACCTCCTCGGCGCCGAACCCGCGATCCTCACCGGCGCGCTCGTCGGCTACGCCCGGGTCTCCACCAAGGACCAGCGGCTCGACCGGCAGACCCTCGCGCTGAAAGCCGCCGGCTGCATCCGGATCTTCGCCGACAAGAAGTCCGGCAAGGACGCCGAACGCGAAGGGCACCAACGAGGGCCTGGCCGCCGCCAAGGCCCGCGGCGTCCGGCTCGGCCGGCCGCCCGCGATGACGCCTGAGCAGGTCCGGCACGCCCGCGCACTGCTCACCCAGCCCGACGCGACCATCTCCTCGATCGCCCGGCTCCTGGGCGTCAGCCGCTCCACCATCTACAAATACGTGCCCGAGCTCAAACCGACCGGCATCCAGCAGATCGAGCCCGACGTTCCCGAACCACGGCCCGCGATCACCGAGACCACACTCACATCCTGACCTGCTCCAATCCCCGCGCGAGAGACATCCGAACGAAAAGTCACGCTAGCGAGCTCGACCGCACGCTCTTAATGGGACTTTTCGTTCCGATGTTCGTCACCCCCGGGTCTGGTCGGCGGGCGCGGGTCAGGTGACCTCGAAGTCGGCCATCATGGCCATGTCCTCGTGTTCGAGGTTGTGGCAGTGCATCATGTAGCGGCCGCGGAACCCGGAGAAGCGCACCAGGACGTCCACGACCTCGTACGGGCGCACGTCCACGGTGTCCTTCCAGCCGCCGTCGGTGGGGCGGGGCGCTCGGCCGTTGCGGGACAGGACGTGGAAATGGGCGAGGTGGAGGTGCACCGGATGGTGGAAGTCGCTGACGAAGCGCCAGACCTCGGTGCCGTCCAGGCGCGGGCGGGCGAGCGGGGTGCCGGGGGTGAAGGGCTCGCCGTTGATCGTCCAGGCGGCGGCGGGGCCCTGGCCGGTGCGGCGGAAGTCGAACGTCCGCATGGGGGCGTTCGCGGGACGCACCGGCGCCTGCGAGGCTGACAGCCGGGCCGGGATCGCGCTGTCGTCGCGCGCTCGGCGGGTGACGCGGAAGCGCATCACCTGGCGGGCGGACCCGCGGCCCAGGGTGTTGAGCAGGGTCACCGAAGTGCCGACGGGGTAGGCGGAGAAGTCCACGACCACGTCCTGGCGTTCGGCCGGGGCGAGGACGATCGAGTCGTGCGCCACCGGCGCCGGGAGCAGCCCGGCGTCGCTGCCGACCTGGACGAAGGGGCCGCCGGGGGCCAGCCGCAGCCGGTAGCGGCGGGCGTTCGAGGCGTTCAGGACGCGCAGCCGGTACCGCGCCGCGGACACTTCGAGCTCGGGCCACGGGGCGCCGTTGACCAGGATGACGTCGCCTTCGACGCCCTCCATGTACGGCCCGGTGACGCCGGGCGTCCGCCGCAGGCTCGGGTCCAGGGACGGGTAGCGGAACGAACCGTCCTCCTCGAACGCGCGGTCGCAGATCATCAGGGGAACGTCCCGGTCGCCCCTGGGGAGCGGCAGCGTGTCCTCCTCGTCGTCGTGGACGAGCAGGAACCCGGCCAGGCCGCGCCACACCTGCGGGCCGGTGAAGTCCATGCGGTGGTCGTGGTACCACAGCGTCGCGGCGCGCTGGTCGAGCGGGTAGCGGTAGTCCCTGGCGGCGCTGTGCAGTTTCCATGCCGACGGCGGGACGTTCATCGCGTGATGCCCGTGATGCCCGTGGCCGGCATGGCCGCCGGACGGCCGGAAGTCCAGGCCGGCGGGGACGACCAGGTCGGTGGGGTAGCCGTCGGACTCGGGCGGGGTGACGCCGCCGTGCAGGTGGGTCGAGGTGGGCACGGGCAGTTCGTTGCGCACCCGCAGGGTGACGGCCTCCGCCCTCCGGGTGCGGAACGTGGGCCCCGGGAAACGCCCGTCGTAGCCCCAGACCTCGGTCGTCGTCCCGGGAACGATCTCCGCTTTCGCCGCCCGCTGCACCACCTCGTACAGGCCGGGACGCGTGGGGCGCGCGACCGGCGGCACGGGGAGCGGCAGCGTGAACGGCTCGGGCAGGGGGAGTGCGCTGGTGAGGAGTTCGGCCGTGGTCTCGGAGGCCGTCAGGACGCGGCCGGCCAGGACGCCCGCACCGGCCACGGCCGCGGCACCGCCCAGGAAACGCCGCCGGGAGATCATGACGCCACCGTCCGCGGCGACCGCAGCCACGTCCACGCCACCAGCAGCGCGGACGCTCCGAAGATCGCCATACCGAGCGGCATGTGCCAAGAGAGGATCCGGGACTGGCCCACGGCGACCTGCACCGTCTCCGCGGCGACGAGCACGGCGCTCGCCCAGGCGGGCCAAGCCGGGCCGCGCCCCGGCCGCCACAGCAGGACCGCGGCGACCAGCTGCGCGTAGAGAAGTGCGTGCGTCACCCCGGCGTTGTTGCGGTGCCACGTCAGCATGTCGACATCGCCGGTGACGAAGAGCCCGGCCAGCGCCGCCTGCCCGAGGACCCCGGCCAGGTGCGCGGTCGCCGTCAGCCGCAGCGACCAGAAAATCACGTTCATGCCTGGAATCGTGCTCGGGCCGCACGTCGCGGGCGTCGGGACGGGGATGGCATCTGCCTTACCGCGGCGGATGTACGCGCGCCCCGGGGCACGGGCGCGTACGCCACGGGATGTACGCCGGGTCTCCGCCGCGCGCATGACGACGCGGGCCCGCCCTCGATCTACGGTGAGAGCGTGCGGATCAGTAAGGGCGATGCCCTGGTGGCGGGCGGCGCGCTGGCGGGGATCGTCTCGGGGACGTACGGCGGCCTCTCCTCCTCCGGGCCTTGGGAGCGGGACCTGGACGTCCTGGGTCTGTGCCTGATCGCGGTGGCGTCGCTGGCCCTGGCGTTCCGCCGGGCCGCTCCGGTGAGCGTCGGCGCGGTCACGATCGCCGCGGCCGTCGCCTACCACGCGCGCCACTATCCGGGCGTCTTCGCCGCAGCGCCCGCGCTGGCGGCCGTCTACACCGCGGCGGCGCAGGGGCGGCGGCGCCCGGCGATCGCGCTGGCCGCCGGGTTCGGCGCCATCGCCTGCACGCTGGTCGCGCTGTCGGACGTCGATCCGCAGCCGGGCGACGGGTTCAACCTGCTCAGCGGCTGGCTGGTCGCGATGGTCGTGGCCGGAGAAGTGGTGCGCAGCCGTCGCGCCTACCTGCGCGAGGTGGAGAGCCGCGCGGTCGAGGCGGAGCGCACCAAGGAGGAGGCGGCGCTGCGGCGGGTCGGCGAGGAACGGCTGTGGATCGCCCAGGAACTGCACGACGCGCTGACCCACACCATCTCGGTCATGAACGTTCAGGCGGCCGTTGCCCGGCAGTACCTCGACCGGGATCCCGTGCGGGCGCGGCGGGCGCTGGCGGCGGTGCGGGAGTCGGGGGCGGAGGCGATGAGCGAACTCCGGTCCACGCTCCAGGTGCTGCGCACCGACACGACCGGGCCCGATGCCGGGTTGGCCTGCCTGCCCCGCCTTCTCGGCAGGGCCGAGGCCGCCGGCCTGCACGTGGCCGCGAGCGTCGTCGGTGAGCGCTACGACCTGCCGGCCGAGGTCGACCGCGCCGCGTACCGCATCGTGCAGGAGGCGTTCACCAACACGCTGCGCCACGCCGGGGCCGCGTCGGTCACGCTGACCACCGAGTACCGTCCGCACTCGGTGGTGGTCCGGGTGGAGGACGACGGCGCAGCCGGCGCCGATCCGCCCGCGGGCCCCGGGATGGGCCTGATCGGGATGCGCGAGCGGGCCGTCGCCGTCGGCGGCACGCTGGCCGCCGGACCCCGCGTCGGCGGCGGCTTCGCCGTCCGCGCCGAACTCCCGGTCCCGGTTCCGGCGTGATCCGGGTCCTGCTGGCCGACGACCAGCCGCTGATCCGCGCGGGCTTCCGCGCGCTGCTGGAGATGGCCGAGGACATCGAGGTCGTCGGCGAGGCGGCCAACGGTGTCGAGGCCGTGGAACTGTGCCGGTCCCTGCTGCCCGACGTGACCCTGCTGGACGTGCGGATGCCGCTGCTGGACGGCATCCAGGCGACCCGCCGGATCGGCGCCGCGCCCGACCTCGCGGGCGTCCGGGTCGTGATCCTGACCAACTACGCCATCGACGAGTACGTCTTCGCGGCGCTGCGCGCGGGGGCCTGCGGTTTCCTGCTCAAGGACATCGAGCCCGCCGACCTGCTGCAGTCGGTGCGGGTCGCCGCCGACGGCGACGCGCTGCTGTCGCCGTCGATCACGCGGAGGCTGATCGAGGAGTACGTCGCCACCGTCCCGCGGCCGGCCGGCGGTGCGGAACTGGAGCGGCTGACCGCGCGCGAGCGCGAGATCGTGGCGCTCGTCGCGACCGGGATGTCCAACGAGGAGATCGCCGCGCACCTGGTCATCAGCCACGCCACCGTGAAGACGCACGTCAGCCGTTCGATCACCAAGCTCGGCGCCCGCGACCGCGCCCAGCTGGTCGTCTTCGCCTACGAATCCGGCCTGGCCGCCCCGGGAGGTGCCGCCCGGGGCGGCTGCTGAGCGGTTACGGGTCCGTCCGCCGCCGCACCGGGGGACGGACGCGTCGTGCGGAGGGCGGCGAGAACCGCGGGAGTCCGTGCGGGAGACAAGGGGTGTTCATCCCGCTTCGATCTGGAGGACCGCAACGTGCACCGACGACTGGGCGTCTCGTGACGGCCGAGGCCGTGCCCGCGGAACCGCCGGCGGCAGGCGCGCTCACCGACTCCGACGTGATCCGGCTGTCCCTGGACGACCCCGAATGGTTCGCGGAGTTGTTCGACCGGCACCATCGCCGGATCCATCACTACGCTGCGCGGCGCCTGGGTGTGCACGCGGCCGACGACATCGTGGGCGAGACGTTCCTCGCGGCGTTCCGCCGCCGCGCCGCCTACGACCTGGCGCAGCCGCTGGCCCGGCCCTGGCTGTACGGGATCGCGACCACGCTGGTGGCCAGGCACCGGCGGGCGGAGGAGCGGTACTACCGGGCGCTGCAGCGCACCGGCGCCGACCCGTTGCCCGAACCGCTGGCGGACGCCGTGGCGACCCGGGTCGCGGCCGAGAGCCAGCAGCGCAGGCTGGCCGGCGCGCTGGCCGGGCTGTCCCGGGGCGACCGCGACGTGCTGCTGCTGGTGGCGTGGGGCGACCTCACCTACGAGGAGGTCGCCCGCGCCTTGGAGGTGCCCGTCGGCACCGTGCGTTCCCGTCTCCACCGGGCCCGGCGCGTCGTCCGCCGCGCCCTCGGCGATTCCGCGACGGCCGAGGAGGCCACCGATGAATGACCTCGACCCGCTCAAGAGCTTCCGCCGCGCCACCCCGCCGATCACGCCCGCGGCCGCCGACGCGGCGCGCGACCGGCTGCGCGCCGCCTGGACGGCCCCGCCGCGCGAGCCGCGCCGCGCCGCCCGGCCCGTCCGGTCGCCGCGGTGGCTGGTGACCCGCGCGGCCGCCGCGGCAGCACTCGGCATCGCGCTCACGGCCGGGATCGGCATCGCGCAGAACACCGGCGATCCGCGGGCCGGCACGCAGATCGCGAACGCCGCCGTGCTCGGCGAACGGGCCGCCCGCGCCGCGGAGGACGTACCGTTCGCGATGCCGCGAGCCGACCAGTGGATCTACGTCAAGATCCGGGCGGCCCAGTTCAAGGGCGACATGAACACCTGGTGGCTCGGCATGGACGCCGGGAAGACCCACACCGTGGAGCGTTGGGAACGCGTCGACGGCCGGGCGAGGGCGGAGTTCATCGACGGCGACCTGGAAGTGCGCTCCCCGGAGCGGCGCGAAGACCTCCAGGGCGACGTCGTCGGCTACTCGTTCCCCGGTCCCGACATGCACCGCGTGGTCAAGGAGCTGCCGACGGAGCCCGATGCCCTGCTGCGGGCGCTCTACGACCCGGACACCATGCGGATCCCCGACGACCCGGACGCGCCGGGCGGGCAACAACCGCGGCCGGACGACCGCGCGGTGTTCCGCACCGTCGCCGACCTGCTCCGGCGCCCCCTCCCGCCCGAACTGCGCGCCGCCCTGTACCGGGCTCTGCCGCGCATCCCCGGTGTCTCGGTCCGGACGGACGCGGCGGACGCGGCGGGACGGCACGGCGTCGCCTTCTTCGGCACCTTCGGCGGCTGGGCCGGCGACATGATCATCCTGGATCCGGAGACGTACCGGTACCTCGGCACCCGCTCCTTCGCCACCCGTGCCCACGCCCAGCAGGGCGAGGGCACGGTAGAGAAGGGCACCCTCCTGGAACTGACCGCCCAACTCGAGATGCGCGTCGTCGACGAACCCGGCGCGCGGCGCTGAGCCGCGCCGCCCCAGCACCTCACCGACCGGGGTGAAACCACGCTCGGTTCGGCCTGGCGCGGCAGGCCGGACCGAGCCCGGTGTTCGGGCATCGCGGTCCCGTCGATCGACGTCGTCAGCGCTCCCCCAGGCGGCTCGCTCGGAAAGCGGTTGAGTCGTCCTGGAGCGTTCCCGTAGCTTGCCTGAAAGCCCATCGCAGTAAGGACAGAGGACAGAACCGCGTGACCCCGCCTGCTCTTTAGACCTGACACCTTCTTCGCTCACCCGTAGCCGACGCTTCCGTCGGTTCCGCCGGGCCGCTCTGGCGTGCCCGGTCGTACGGCGTTCGAGGTCGCGCTCAATCGACCTCGTGTCAGGTCAAGAGAGATCATGTCTTCACAACCTCATACCGTGCTGCCCTGGTTCGTTCGCCGGACCCGGCTGCCTCTCCTGTCGCTGCGGTGCGCGGACTGCCGGTCGCGGTCGGCCACGACCGGCGCCGGCAGGTTCCGCGTCAACGCCAACGGCAAACTGCTGGACGTGTGGCTGCTGGTCCGCTGCGTGTCCTGCGATCGGACGAGCAAGCTCACCGTGCACGAGCGGACTCCGGTCGGGCGCATCGACCCGGCCGCACTCCACGGCTACCGCGTCAACGATCCGGAGCTCGTGGCGTCCCGGCTGCTGGACCCGCTGCTCGCCCGGCGCAACCGCTTCGCCCTGGACTGGACGGACGCCTGGCGGCTGGACACCCCGCCGGGTCCGCTCGACGGGGCGTGGCCGATCCAGGTGGAGGTCCACTTCGAGGATCCGGTGCCCGTGCGCCCCGAACGGCTTGTCGCGCAGGGGCTCGGCCTCAGCAGGAACGAAGTCCTGCGCCGGGTCAAGTGCGACATCCCGCTGCGTCGCAGGACGAGCGCGGGGTTCGCCTTCATCGTGATGCCCGAGGGCTAGCAGGGTGAAGCCGCGGCGGGCCGCCCGGCCCGCCGCGGCTTCGCCGCCGGAACCCAACGAGATATCGATCCGGTGGTGGATCGTCGTCGAACCGGTCGGTGCCCCGGTCTGCTGTCGATGTGCGCCGCCGCGGCGTCGGTAAAGGTCGGCGGAGCGCGCGGGGCCCGGCGGTCGCCGGGCCCCGCGCGCTCGTTCAGTCCTCGCCGTTGTAGGCGCGCAGTTCGCGGCGCGCCCGGTGACGGCTGCGGCGGCGCTCTTCGCGCCTGAAGAGGTACCACTCACGGCCGCCGCCGAGGGTGCCGCAGTCGAACAGGTAGTGGTCGGTCGCGCCCCAGTAGCAGCCGCTTCGCCCGCAGCGGTTCATGGACGCGCTGTCGGCGGTGATCTTCTCCGGCAGGGTGCACGGCCCGAACCGGTGGTCGTGCACGGGACGGCAGTTCACCATCGGCGCCTCGGCCATCCCCACCCACCAGGGCCGGGTCTTGTCGGTCTTGCTCATACGGTCACCTTTCGGCTCCGCGACGCCCCGGGTTGGGGCCGTCACAAGACCGGATGCACCGTGATCACCTCCGACTTCGCGCAACTGCGGCTCGGGACCGCGAGACGGCCTTGCCGCTCGGCGAACCCGCTTCCGACGTTACCGCGATCTTCAGTTGTTCGTGTGAAGGGCCGCCTCTCCGTCCGCAAGGGTCAGCGTTTCGTGATCCGGTAGATCTGGCGGGCCTCGCGGTCGGTGACGGGACGGTCGAAGAACATCAGGTCGTCCATCCTGCAGTCGCACGGGTTGGCCTCGGCGTCGTCCTGCGGGAAGCTGCCGCCGATCTTGATGCCGCGGGGGTCGGTGGCGGACGTGACGTCGGGTTCGGGCGGCCCGTCGAGTTCCCAGGGGTCGCCGGAGCGGGTGGAGAAGCCCGGCAGCGGCGCGCCGTTCTTGTAGAGCTTCATCTCCCCGGTGTCGTAGTCGAACGTCGCGGTCAGGTGCACCCAGGTGCCGGGCGGCAGGATCGAGCGCCAGTCCTCCCGCGCGGCGAACGTCTGCGAGGAGCCGCCGTCGAGGCGGCGGCCGAGGGCGACGACGCGCAGCTCGCCGGAGACGTCGATGATCTCCAGCAGGGCGCGGACGGCGTGGCCGTCGGAGTCGCCGGTGAGCACGCCCGACAGCCCGATCGCGTTGTACCGGTCGTCGGGGTCGGCGGTGTTGGTGTCGGGGCTCGGGTTGACGCCGGTCATCTTGAACCAGCCGGCGAGGGTCGCGCCGGAAGCGGCGTTGAACGCGCGCAGGGTCGGCACGCCGGCGGCGGAGTAGACGCCGGCCTTCCAGTCGTCGTTCGGAGCGCCGTTCATCTGCCGGAGCCGGACGACGTGCCCGCGCGAGCCGTCGCGGACGCGCATGGCGGCGCCGCCGTTCACCAGGTCGATGGGGGTGCGCGAGCGGCCGAGGTCGCGTTCGCGGGACGGGTCGCCGGGCATCGGGTGCTCGAAGTCGTAGTGGGCGACCAGGTCCTTGCGCGGGTTCGGCCCGGACGCCTCGGCGGGGACGGCGGCGAGGGCGGCGCCCAGCAGGACGGTCGTGACGAGTGCGGTGCGGCGGATGCGCATGTCGGTCTCCTCGGGGAGCCGGACGGGCGGGGCGGCCCCGCCCGTCCGGTGGGGTCATCGGGCGGGGGTCCCGCGGACGGTCAGGTCGCGGAGCCGGCCGATGTTGTCGAACGAGCCGAAGCCCACCCGGCCGGAGCCGAGCGCGGTGTCGAGGGCCGTGAAGACGGGACGGTCGGCGCCGTCGGTGTACACGGCGATCTCGCCGGTGCCCGCGCAGTGCCGCACGCGGACGTCGTGCCAGTTCGCGTCGGTGACGGCGGGCGGCGCGCCCTTCGACCGGTTGGCGTTCCACTGCCGGTCGATGCGGACGCGGTCGGCGCCGTTCACCAGGAAGATCCCGTTGTGCGGGTAGACGGTGTTGTCGCTGGACAGGTGCGCGTAGTAGAAGTGCGTGTCGTCGCGGTAGCCGAACACGACGATCACGTCGCGGTCGGACTCGGCGACGGGCGTGTCGAGCCGCACCTGCGCGTCGATCTGGGCGGAGGCGAACTCGGGGCCCTTGTCCAGCACCGCGTACTCGAAGGGGCGGCGGGGGCCGGGGCGCGCCTCGCCGGCCTCGGCGAGGACGACCTGCCCGTGCTCGAACCGCCACTTCGCCGGGGTGACGGGCGACCAGTCGTCTGCGTCGGCGGCGTGCCCGACGCGGGCGGGGCCGGTGCGGCACTCGGCGAACCGCCGGGTGTCGACGATCTTCCAGATCGTCCCGTTGGCCTTGGAGAGCAGGTACAGCTCGCCCTTGGCGTCGGAGCCGATGCGCAGGTCGACGCGCTCGTCCCCGGCGAGGTCCCGCATGGTGACGGGCTCACCGGCCGTGGTGTAGGCGGACAGCTCGTAGATCTGCGCGCGGTCCTCGCCGGCGGGGTCGCGCTTCATGTCCGACTCCTCGGTGTAGAAGAGCCGGCCGTTGACGATGTCGCCGAACAGGTACTTGCCGCGCAGGGCGTCGAGCTTGCCGCGGTAGACGTAGCCGCCGGAGATGGCCTTGCCGACGTCGCTGCGGCAGTCCCAGTCGGCGGGCGGGTCGTGGTCGTAGGCGGCGAGCGGGTAGTTGTAGCCGTACTCGAGGTCGTCCTCGGGCAGCGGGTACAGGTGGCAGCGGTCGTCCTCGCGGAAGGTGAAGGCGCCTTCGCGTTCGCTCCAGCCCAGGTTGTCGCCGGGTTCGATCTCGTGGATCGACTCGATCTCGTGCTCGCCGATGTGGGCGAGGAACAGCCGCTTGGAGCCGCGGGTGTCCCAGCTGAACCGGTGCGGGTCGCGCATGCCGTAGGCGTAGATCTCGGCGAGCTTGCCGTCCTGGCCGACGAACGGGTTGTCGGCGGGCACGCCGTACTCGCCGTTCACGCCGTCGGTGCCGGACGGGTCGATCCGCAGGATCTTGCCCTGCGGCATGGCGAGGTTCTGCGGGTCGCCGCCGTTGGCGCCGACGTTGCCGTTGCCGCCGTCGCCGACCGCGAGGTACAGCATCCCGTAGTCGGGGTCGCCGGGCCGGGCGTTGGGGTTGAAGTCGATCTGCTGGAGGTTGTGGATCCGCCCGGAGAACCCGAACCGCAGGACCTCGCGGTGCGTGCCGCTGAAGGTGCCCGCGGACGGGTCGTCGGCGATCCACTCGGTGAGGACGCCGTGGTAGCCGGTGTTCGGCTGCTCGGGGAGGTCGGGCTCCTCGGTCTCGAGCGCGTCGCCGCGCTCGACGTGCGTGGTGTAGAACGTTCCGTTCTTCGCGAACGCCGGGTGGAACGCGACGAACCCGAAGCCCTGGCCGAGCCCGGCGGCGGAGTAGAAGTCGGGCGCGAACGTCGCGCCGACGTCCAGGTAGGCGCGGGGCGTGCGGGTCTTCTTGTCGAGGAAGTACAGCTTGCCGTTCAGGTCGGGGACGAACAGGCGGCCCGAGCGGTCGGGGAGCTCGCCGACGTGGTTGATGCGGTTCCAGCGCTTCAGCCGGTCGTCGGTCGGCGGGGCCGACGGCTCCGATTCGGGCAGCTGGGCGACCTTCTCCAGGACGAGCCCGAGCCCGGCGGGCGCGGGGTCCTCGGGGATGGGGTCGAGGAT
>NZ_QHJN01000201.1:0-13145 GCF_003947565.1 Actinomadura sp. WAC 06369
GCCCGAACGCGTCCCGCCCGCTCACACCCGCCCCCTCACAGCCGGACCGCGCCTTCGGCGGGGTGCCAGACGGTGAGGGGGCGCAGGCCGCGCGGCGTCCACTCGCCCGCGAGGGCGACGCGCTCGCCGGCCGCGACCGCGAGCAGCGTCCACGGGACGGGGCCGCGCAGCGGCAGCGCGTCGCCCGGCCCGTCGACCGCGAACAGCGCGCCCGCCGCGTCCCGCGCGAGGCGCACGCCGGCGAGCGCCGCGGGGTACCGGTCGAGCCACGGGTCGCGCGCCACGGCGGCGGCGTGCTCGTCGAGGAACGCCCGGACGCCGGTGCCCGGCGGCGCGCCGGGGCCCGCGTCGTCCGCGGCGAGGCGTTCGGCGACGAGGGCGCGCAGCGGCAGGGCGCCCGGGTAGTACGCCAGTTCGGCCTCGAACCGGGCGCCGGCGGGCGGCGCGGGCTCGGGCTCGTCGCGGGGGCCGGTGAACGCGAGCAGCAGCGCCGGGCGCCCCGTCCGCTCGCCGCGCAGCCAGACGCGCCGCGCGGTGAGGACGTCCCGGGCGGCGTCGCGCGTCCCGACGACCCACCAGCGGTCCCGGACGCGCTCGCCGTCGCTCAGGACGGCGTCCCGCGCGACGGGGAACCCGACGCGCGCCCGGACCGTGGCGTGCAGCCCCGCCGGCAGGGCGTTCCGCCGCCGGTGCGCGCGGACGAGCAGCCGCAGCAGCGCGTACTCCGCCAGCAGGCGGCCCGGCCAGCCGGGTTCGCGGGGGACGCCCGCGAGGGCGCGCACCCGCCCCGCGAGCGCGCCCGCCTGCGCGTCGACGAGCCGCCGCGCCGCGTCGTCCCAGAGCCGGTAGGGCGCCCGCTCGGCGCGGGCGAGCCCGTGCGCGACCTGGTCGCGCAGCCAGCGGTCCAGCTCGGCGAGGCCGTCGTCGACCCGGCGGCCCCGCCGCTCGCCCGTCCCGAGGTCCCTCACGAAGCCGAAAATACCGGCGGGGTCCGACATTCTCCGGGGCGCTGACTCCCGGTCAGGCGCGCCGTCGGTTCCGTCCGGCGGTGGGCCGGGAGCGGCGGCGGGCCCGGCGGAGGCGCGCCTTGCGCTTGCGGTGGTACTTGCCGCGATCGAGCTTCGTGTCGGCCATGCACCATCGTGGTCCGCCCGCGCGCCGGCGGCGACCCCGCTGACCGCATCCGGCCCCCGGGTCAGCGCCGCGCCGGGGACCCGTCCGGCTCGCGCTCCCGGGCGGCGCCGCGCCGCGCCCGGACGACCTGCGCCAGCAGGACGCCCGCCGCCGCGGCGCCCGCGACGGCGGCGGCGACGGCGCCGTCCGGGACCCGCCCGGCGACGTCCTGCACCCACCGCTGCGCGGCGAACTCGGCGTCCACGTCGAGGAGCGCGGGCATCGCGGACGTGCCGTCGAACAGCAGGAACAGCGCCCCGAGCGCGATGAAGAACGCGCCGGACACCAGCGAGTTGGTGTGCAGCTCCAGCCGTCCCGCCCGGAACGCCCGGCCGCGCAGCCACCGCTTGCGGCCGAGCCCGAAACGGTCCCAGAAGAACGCGAGGAGGAACATCGGCAGCGCCATGCCGAGCGCGTAGACCGCCAGCAGGACGCCCCCGTACAGCGGGGTGCCGCTCATCGCGGACACCGTCAGCACGCTGCCCAGCACGGGCCCGGCGCAGAAGCCCGCCAGGCCGTAGAGCGCGCCGAGCGCGTACACCGAGCCGGACGAGCCGGGCCGGATCCGCGCCGCCGCGTCCCGGACGCGCCGGAACGCGAAGCCGAGCCCCGCGATCTGCGCGACGCCGAGCGCGATGACCGTCCAGCCGCCGACCGCGACCAGCACGTCGCGGTGCCCGTAGAACAGCCGGCCCGCGAACGATCCGGCCACGCCCAGCGGCACCAGCGTGGTGCACAGGCCCGCGTAGAAGACCGCGGTGCGCCCGACGAGCCGCGACGTGCCGGTGAACGCGTAGGCGAAGAAGGCCGGCAGCAGCAGGGCGCTGCACGGGCTGAGCAGGGCGAGCAGGCCGCCGAGGAACGCGGCCGCCATGCCGATGTCGGGCGTCACCGGCCCGCCCCCTCCGCCTGCCGCAGCGCCGCGCGGATCTCGCCGTCGAACACCTCGAACGGCTGCGCGCCCAGCATCGGCTTCCCGTTGATCAGGAACGCCGGGGTGCTGGGGACGCCGAGTTCGTGGCCCTCGGCCATGTCGCGCCGCAGGGCCTCGACGGCGGGGTCGAGCGTCATGTCGAGGCGGAACCGGTCGAGGTCGGGGACGCCCGCCTCGCCGGCCATCTTCGCGAGGTTCTCCCGGGAGAACGCGCCGCTGTTGCGCTTGCGCTCCTTCGCGTAGGCGACGTCGTGGAACTCCCAGAATCTCCCCTGGAGGCCCGCCGCGTACCCGGCCCGGGCGGCGGCCTCGGACTCCGCGCCGAAGATCGGGAAGTCGCGCCACTCGATGCGCAGGTCGCCGTTCTCGACGTACCGCATCAGTTTCGGACGGACGTCGCGGGCGAACTTCCCGCAGAACGGGCACTGGAAGTCGGAGTACTCGATCAGGACGACCGGGGCGTCCGCGCGGCCGACGGCGCGCGGGTCGCCGGCCTGCCGCCGGGCGACCTCGGGGCCGTCCTGCGCACCGCCCGACGGGGCGGCCGAGGGGGACGGCGGCGCGGACGTCCGGTCGCCGCGGCCGCCGCCTCCGCCGAAGGCGGAGACGGCGCCGAAGACGAGCGCGGCGATCAGGACGGCCGCGGCGGTGACGGTGACCTTCCGGTTCGGGCCGGACTTCGGGCCGGAAGGAGTGGTGCTGGGCACGATGCTGCTCCTCGGAGAAAGGGAATGCGGGATCGCGGCCGGTGCGCGCGTCCGGCGGGCGCCGGACGGCGTGACGGGCCGTGGAGTGACCGTGACGGTCCGTGCGGTGCCGGGAGGGCGCCGACGGGCCGCGCGCGGAGCGGCGCGCGGCTCTAGATCCGCAGTACGGAGAGCAGGATGTGCCGGGGCTCGGGCGGTGCCGGCCCGCTCTCGTTCCGCGCGATGGGCGCGGCCGGGACGCGGGGCGGGGGCGCGAGGGTCGCCGGGACGAGGGTGGACGGCGCCTCGGGCGCGGCGGCCGGGGCGGACTGCCCCGGGGTGGTCTTCTGCTTCGAGCAGTACCGCTCGTCGCCGGTGCCGTCCGCGTCCGGCGCGCCGGCCTGGACGTGGACGGCCGCGGGCGCCGCGCCGGGGCCGGCCGCCGGGGGAGGCGCGGACGCCTCCGCGCGGTCGACCGGCTTCAGGCAGACGGCCGCCGCGACGGCGAGCAGCATCAGCGCGATCACCAGCACCCGCACGGGAAGCGGCCGGTCGGCTGCGGCGCCGCGCACGGCCCGGCGGGCGGTGCGGGCGAGGCTGCCGGAGACCATGAAGCGTTCCCGTTCACGTGGGTGCGGTACATGCCCACTGTACGGACGCCCGCGCCGAAAGCGAACGCGACGGGTTCCGGCGGACGGGTCAGCCGCCGGGCAGGAGCGGGGGACCGGGCAGGTCGGGCAGCGACAGGTCGGACGGGACGAGCAGCGCGCCGCCCGCGACCAGCGCGGCGAGCGCGACCGCGCCGAACATCGTCACCCACGCCGCCCCGGGGACGCCGGTCAGGTGGGCGAGCTGGTCGGCGTCGGAGGTCGGCGCCATCCGCCGCGCCCGCATCCGCTGGAGCTCCACCACCGGGCGGGCCGCCGCCAGCAGCAGGAACCACGCCGCCAGGTACGCGAAGCCCGCCTGGACCTCCGCCGACCCGAACCACGAGACGGCGAACACCAGCGCGCCCGTCCCGACCACCGACAGCACGCCGTAGGCGTTGCGGATCATGACGAGCATCCCCGCGAGCAGGGCCAGCGTGAACCACAGCATCAGGGTGATCCGCCCGGCCGCCAGCAGCACCGCGAACAGCAGCCCGAGCAGGGGCGGGGCGACGTATCCGGCGAACGCCGTGAACACCATCCCGGGGCCGTGCGGCTTGCCCCGCGACACCGTCACGCCCGACGTGTCGGAGTGCAGCTTGATGCCGTCCAGCTTCCGGCCGGTGAGCAGCGCCGCCAGCGCGTGCCCGCCCTCGTGCGCGATCGTCACCGTGTTCCGCGCGACCCGCCATGTCGGGCCGTGCAGCACCGTGCCGAGCGCCACCAGGCCGACGAGCGCGACCAGCCACCACGGAGGGTCGGGCTGCGTGCCCGTCAGGCGGTCCCACAGGTCGGCGATGCTTGCGTTCTCCACGTCCACCCCGGATTCGTCGTCGCGATGCCCAACAGTAGGACGTCGCGGACAAGGCTCGCGTTCGGTTCCGCACCCCCGGAACGCCGACGCCGCCCCCGAATGTGAGACATGTCACGCGTCCGCGCCCGTATCTCGCCGCCCCGCCGCGTCGCGGCAGGCCCGAGTCGTGCGGTTCCGTTCCGGTACGACCCGCACAACCGTTATGGTGCCCTCCCGTACGGCGGGCGCCACGCCACCTCCGTGGGGACGGACGGTGGCGCGACGAGAGGTGACGGGATTGGGCGGGGGACGCTCTCCCGGGCGGACGGGGAAGCCGCACGGGATCATCCGGTATTTCGGACGCGACCGGCTGACGGGGCAGGCGGCGATCGCGCTCGCGGGCGTGCTGGTCGTCGGCGCGCTCGTGTACGGCGTCGGCGCGGCGAGCGCCCGCTACCGGCTGTCGGACGTCGGCGCCTGGCTCGGCGCGAGCGCCAAGGGCCTCGTCGTCCACGCCAACGGGCCCGCCGGCAAGGTCGACGGCAGGGCCGAGCTGCCCGCGCGGATGCGCGGGCACCGCATCGAGGTCGTCCAGGACGGCACCACGGTCCTGCTCGTCGACACCGACACCGGCGTCGTCAGCCGCATCGACCCCGCGCAGCTCGAGATCACCGGGTCGCGCGGGCTGGGCGGGCCCGGCCTGCAGGTCGCCGTCGGCGGCGGCGCCGCCTACACCGTCGACCTCGTGAAGGGCGTCGTCCAGCGCATCGACCCCGTCAGCCTCGCGCCGCTCGGCGCCGCCGCGACCCTCGCGGCCCCCCTCGGCCAGGCGGGCATCGACGGCCGCGGCGCCCTCTGGGTGCCGGTCCCGCAGGACGGGCGGGTCGTGCCGTTCCACGGCGGCGGCCCCGGCACCCCGGTCGACGTCGGCGAGCCCGGCGCCACCCTCTCCCTCACGATCGCCGCCGGGACCCCGGTGGTCGTCGACAGCACGTCCGCGACCGCGCACGTCGTCCGTCCCGAGGGCGTCCAGGCGATCCGGCTGCCCGCGGCGGTCGCCGGGACCCGCGGCGGCGTCAAGCTGCCCGCGGCGACCGACGGCGGGGTCGTGCCGATGCTCGGCGCGGGCGGCTCCCTGCACCTGCTGGACACCGGCGTCGGCCGCGTCGAGTCGGTGGCCCTGCGCGTCCCCGACCACGAGTTCGCGCCCCCGCACATCCTCGGGTCGCGCGTCTACCTGCCCGACCGCACGTCCGGGCGCCTCCTGGTGTTCGACACCGCCGCCGGCGCGTGGCGGGAGCCGGTCGCCGCCACCCGTCCCGGCGGCGCGGTCGAGGCGCTCGTCCGCGACCACATGCTGTGGTTCAACGACCCCGACGGCGCCTTCGCCCTCGCGTTCACCGCGCCGCAGCCGCAGGGCGTCCGCCCGGTCACCGGCTTCGCCCTCCTGGACGCCGCGGGCCGCCCCGTCGCGGGCGCGTCCCCGCGGACGCACCCCGGCACCGCGACCGAGGGCGCGTTCACCGTCGGCGGCCTCACCTGCGACTCGACCACGCACGTCTTCAAGGTCGCCGCCGTGTACGAGGACGCGTCGGGGAAGACGAAGTTCAGCCCGTCCGGCGAGGTCGGCGCCGCCGCCTGCCAGGCCCCGCCCCCGGCCGCCGGCCTGCGCGCCGAACCGGTCGACCACGGCGCCCGGCTCACGTGGGACGCCTCGCCGGGGCACGACGTGACCTACACGGTCACCACGCCCGCCGGGACGGTCGAGACGGAGTCGACGTCGGCGACGGTCGGCGGCCTGCGGAACAACGCGCGCCACCAGGTCACCGTCACCGCCCGCAACGGCGCCGGAACGTCCACGCCGGTCGCGACGACCGTCGACCTGGCGTATCCCACGCGGCAGTTCCAGAACCAGAACAACGGCCAGACGAACACGATCATCCGGTCCACTCCCGGAACCGGCGGCGGTCAGAACGGCAAGATCCCGAAGGACCGGATCGTCACGATGACCGTCGTGTGCCAGGTGCGGGGCGAGCCCTACACCGATCCGGAGAGCGGGAGCAGCAGCGACGTCTGGAACCAGGTCCGGACGCCGCACGGCGACGGCTACCTCAACGACACCCTCGTGCGGACGACCAAGGGCCGGGGCTTCCCCTCGGACGGGCTGTTCGAATGCGAGGGGTGACCGGCCGCCCGTCCGGCGCCGGGGCGGCGGACGGATTTCGGGCGCAACCGAAGACGGGGCGGCGGCGTCCGAGTCACGACATGTCCGGCGGGGCCGGGCGGTGAGCACCGGGGAGCAGGGAATGACGGAGAACGCCGGGGTCGACCCGGACGCGCCGGCGGGACGGTTCGCGCAGATGTTCGCCGCGCTGGCGGGCAACGTGGAGCGGGTCGTGCGCGGGAAACGGGACCGGGTGGAGCTGGCGCTGACGTGCCTGCTCGCGGAGGGGCACCTGCTCGTCGAGGACGTCCCGGGCGTGGGGAAGACGACGCTGGCGCGGGCGATCTCGGCGTCGGTCGAGGCGGAGTGGGCGCGGATCCAGTTCACGCCCGACCTGCTGCCGAGCGACATCACCGGGGTGTCGATCTTCAACCAGGGGAAGAACGCGTTCGAGTTCCACCCGGGGCCTATCTTCGCGAACATCGCGGTCGCGGACGAGATCAACCGGGGGTCGCCGAAGACGCAGTCGGCGCTGCTCGAGGTGATGGAGGAGCGGCGCGTCACGGTGGAGGGGCGGCCGCATCCGGTGCCGCGCCCGTTCATGGTCGTGGCGACCCAGAACCCCGTGGACATGGACGGGACGTACCCGCTGCCGGAGGCGCAGCTCGACCGGTTCCTCATGCGGATCTCGATGGGGTACCCCGACCACCGGTCCGAGGTGGCGATGCTCGCGGGCGCGCCGTCCGGCGCGATGCTCGACCGGCTGCCGCCGGTGATGGGGCGCGACGACCTCGCCCGGATGATCGACTTCGCGCGGCGGCTGCACGTGGCGCCGCCGCTGCACGACTACGTGGTGCGGGTGGTGTCGGCGACCCGGGGGCACCCGGACCTGCGGCTCGGCGCGAGCCCGCGGGCGAGCATCGCGCTGCTGGGCGCGGCGCGGGTGCGGGCGGCGGCGGCCGGGCGCGGGTACGTGGTGCCCGAGGACGTGAAGGCGCTCGCGGTGCCGGTCGTCGCGCACCGGCTCGTCGTGACGCCGGAGGCGGAGCTGCGGGGGCGGGGCGGGGCGGACGTCGTGGACGAGGCGCTCGCGAACGTGCCGACGCCGCAGGCCGCCGTTGTCTGAGGGGCGCGGGGTGAACGTGCTGACGCCGCTGGGCCGGGGGATGGCGGCCGCGTCGCCGGTCCTGTACGCCGCGGGCTGGTGGCTCGGGTACCCCGAGCCGGCGGCGTTCGCCGTGGCGGGGCTGGTCGCGGTGCTGGCGGCCGTGCTGTGGACGCTGCCGCGGCCGCGGCTGGAGGTGCGGCGGGAGATCACGCCCGCGAAGGTCGGCCGGGGCGAGCCCGCGACCGGGGTGCTGCACGTGACGAGCGCCGGGCGCGGCGTGCGGGGGCTCACCGCGCGCGACGCGGCGGGCTCGGCGGACGTGGCGGTGGACGTCCCGCGCCTGCGGGCGGGCGCCACCCGGACGGTGTCGTACGCGCTGCCGACGGACCGGCGGGGCCGGATCGCGGTCGGCCCGCTGCGGCTGGTGCGCGCCGACCCGCTGCGGCTGGCGCGGCGGGTCCGCGAGTACGGCGCGCCGGGGTCGCTGCTGGTGCGCCCCCGGACGGTCGTGCTGCCGCCGCTGCCGTCGGGCCGCGCGCACCACCTGGAGGGGCCGACGAGCGACCGGTCCCCGGCGGGGACGGCGACGTTCCACGCGCTGCGCGAGTACGTCGTCGGGGACGAGCTGCGGCACGTGCACTGGAAGTCGTCCGCCCGGACGGGGACGCTGATGGTGCGGCAGCTCGTGGACGCGAGCCTGCCGACCACGACGGTGGTGCTGGAGGCGCGGCCGGACCGGTGGGCGGACCCGGACGACTTCGAGCTCGCGGTGGACGCGGCGGCGAGCGTGGCGGCGGGCGCCGCGGCGGCGGGCTTCCCGGTCCGGGTGCTGACGGGGAACGGGCCGGTCGCGGAGACGCGGGGCGGCCCGGGCGACGTCGAGGAGATCCTGGACCGGCTCACCGGCGTCGCCGTGCGGGAGTGCCCGCAGCCGACGATGGACGTGGTGCGGCGTGTGCGCGCGGGCGGCGCGCTGGTCGCCGTCACGCCGGGCGACGCCGAGCTGGGCCGGATCGCGGCGGTGCGCGGCCGGTTCGACCGGGTGGTGGTGCTGCGCGTGCGACCGCCGGGTCCCGTGCCCGCGCCGCCGGGCGTCCGGGTCGCCGACGTCGCCGCGCTGGACGACCTGCCGGAGACGTGGCGGCGGCTGGGGGCGGTCCGATGAGCGGGATCCGGCCGGCCGCCCGGTACGCGTCGCTCGCGGTCACGGCCGCGCTGGCGGCCGTCGCGGGGTTGGCGTTCCACCGGGTGTTCGGGTACGGGCCGGTGGTGCCGGTGGCCGCGGTCGCCGCGGTCGCCGCGACGCTGCTGTCCGCGCTGCTGTCGGGTCCCCGCAAGAAGGGGCGGCCGTGGCCGCTGTGGCCGTCGCTGGTGCTGTCGGTCGCCGCCTGGGCCGGGACGTCCGCGCTCACCGTGCTGCGGCCCGCGCTGAGCGCGGGGACCCTGCCGCAGACGCTCCGGGACGGGGTGCTGAACGGGTGGAAGGAGATCCTGACGACCCTGCTGCCCGCCCCGGCCGAACCGCGCCTGCTGCTCGTCGTCGGCGTGCTGGTGTGGGCGGCGGCGTTCGCGGCGGCCGAGACGGCGCTGCGCACGTCGCGGCGGGCGCTGCCGTGCGTCCCGGCCCTGGCGGTGTGGGCGGTCGCGCTGCTGCTCGGCGTGGACGGCCCGGGGACGAACGTGCCGCTCGCCGCCGGGACCGTCGTGCTGGTCGCGGTGCTGGCGCTGGTCCGCTCCGGCGAGCCCGACGCGGGCCCGGCGTGGCGGCCGATCGCGCTCGGGGTGCCGTCCGCGGCCGTCCTCGGCCTCGTCGCGTACCTGGTGGCGCCGGTGGTGCCGGTCGCGGCCGACCCCTACGACCCGCGCGAGCAGGTGGCGGCGCCGCCGCCGCTGCAGCGCGACGGCGTCAGCCCCCTCGACCGCGTCGGCGGGTGGCTGCTGCGCCCCGACCAGGTCCTGTTCACCGTGGACGCCGACCGGCCGGAGATCCAGCGGCTCGCGGTGCTCGACGCGTTCGACGGGGTGACGTGGTCGTCCACCGCCCGGTTCGTCCCGACGGGCAGCCGCGTGCCGGAGCGGCCGGAGGAGCCGGGGGCGCCGGAGCGGTCGCACACGACGACGCAGCGGGTCACCATCGGCGACCTGCCCGGCGTGTGGGTGCCGGCGCCCGACCGGCCCCGCCGGGTCGAGGGCCTGCCCGTCGTCGCCGACCCCGCCGCCGGGACGCTCGCCGCCGCGGAGCCGCCGGCGCCCGGAAGCTCGTACACGGTCACGTCCGTCGTCCCGGAGTGGCGGGCCGAGGACCTCGAGGGCGCGCGCGTCGCCCGCGACGCCGAGGCCCGCGCCGCCCTGAAGCTGCCGTGGGGGCCGGGCGCGGCGAAGGAGCCCGTGCAGCTCGACGAGTTCGAGCGGTTCGCGGCGGCCGCGACGCGCGGCGCGTCCACCGGCGTGCAGAAGGCCGCGATGCTCGCCGAGTACCTCAAGCGGTACGCGAAGTACGACGTGACGGCGGCGCCCGGGCACGGCTACCGGCAGATCGACTACTTCCTCGCCGAGGGGCGCCGCGGGACGCCCGAGCACTTCGCCGCCGCGTACGCGCTGCTCGCCCGCTCGGCGGGGCTGCCGTGCCGGCTCGTCGTCGGGTTCTCCGGCGGGAAGCGCGCGGGCGGCGCCGTGCAGGTGCGGGCGGGCGACGTGATGGTGTGGCCCGAGGTCAAGTTCGAGGGGCTCGGCTGGGTGCGCTTCAACCCGCTGCCCGACAACGCGCGGCGCTCGAAGGACAGCGACGCGGTCGCGGCGGGGGAGTCGGCGCAGTCCCTTGAGCAGGCGCAGAAGAACGCGGCGTCCCGGCAGCAGGGCCCCGGGGCGGGCGAGAAGCCCGGGAAGGGGGCGGCGCGGCCGGCCGCACCGGACGAGCCGACGCCGTGGTGGGTGCTCGCGTCGATCGCCGGGACGGCGCTCGTCCTCGGGTACGTCCTCGCCGTCCTCATCGCGCCCGCCCTGCGCACCCGCCGCAGGCGGGCCGGGCCGCCCGCCGAGCGGATCGCGGGCGCCTGGCGGCAGGCCCTCGACCATCTCGCCGACGCCGGCCTCGGCGCGTCCGGCGCCCTCACCGCGCAGGAGGTCGCGCGCTTCGGCGGGGCCGGCGTGGGCGCCGCCGCGCAGGGCGAGCTCGACCCGCTCGCCGAGCTCGTCGACCGCACCCGCTTCGCGCCGGTCCCGCCGGACGCGGCCGCCGCCGACCGCGCCTGGCGGCACACCGACGCCGTCGGGCGGCTGGTCACCGCGAAGGCCGGGCGGCTGCGCCGCCTCCGCCGCCGCCTGCACCCCCGCTCCCTCACCGGGCGCTGACTAGGGTGGCCGGATGCGCACGCGGACGCTGCCGGGCGGACCCGGCGAACGCTCATGACCGCCCGTCCCGTCCGGGTCCCCGGACCGGACGACCTGGACCGCGCGTGGCGCGCCGTGTCGCGGCGCCTCGCGCCCACGCCGCTGGTGCCGTCGGGCCTCGCGCCCGGCGCGCTGCTGAAGCTCGAGACGTTCCAGCCGACCGGCTCGTTCAAGGTGCGGGGCGCGGTCGCGGCGGTGGACGCGCTGCCCGCCGGGGAACCGGCGGTCACGGCCAGCGCGGGCAACCACGGCCTCGGGATGGGGTACGCGGCGGCCGCGACGGGCGCGGACGTCACCGTCGTGGTGTCCACCCGCGCGTCGCGCGCGAAGACCGACCGCATCGCCGGCTTCCCGGTGCGGCTCGTCCGGCACGGGACGACCTACGACGAGGCCGAGGCGCACGCGCTGACGCTGCCCGGCCGGTACGTCTCCCCGTACAACGACCCGGCGGTCATCGCCGGGCAGGGGACGATCGGCCGGGAGCTCGACGCGCAGGCCGAGGGCCCGCTGACGGTCGTCGCGCCGGTGGGCGGCGGCGGCCTCGCGGCGGGCCTGTCCCTGTGGGCGCGCGGGCGCGGCGACGTGCGGATCGTCGGGGTGGAGTCGGCGGTGTCGCGCGGCGTGGCGGCGTCGGTCGAGGCGGGACGCGTCGTGGAGGTGCCGGTCGGCGACACGTTCGCCGACGGGCTGCCGGGCAACCTCGAACCGGGCTGCGTCACGCCCGGGCTGATCCGGGGCGCCGGCCTGACGGCCGTCACGGACGCCGAGATCCGCGCCGCGCTGCGGTGGCTGCTGAGCGAGCACGGGCTCGTCGCCGAGGGCGCGGGCGCCGCCGGGGTCGCCGCCGTCCTGGCGGGCCGCGTCGAGACCGCGGGGCGGCTCGTCGTCGTGCTGTCCGGACGCAACATCACGATTCCGACGTACGCCGCGGCCCTCGACGCGGGAAACGGCGACTAAACCCGTCATCGGCGACCGGATCCGGTCAATTCCCCCGGCGTTCGGGCGGGAGTCACTACGGTGAGCGCCAATCGGGGAAGGTGGTCCACGGTGGGTGCAGGCGCCGTCTTCAAGCGCGACCGGCTAACGGGGCAGATCGCCGTCGGCGTCGTCGGCGCGGTCGTGATCGCCGCCGTCGTCTACGGGGTCGGCGCGGCCAGCGCGAAGTACGACCTCGCCGACGTCGGCGCCTGGCTGTCCGCGCGGACGAAGGGACTGGTCGTCCACGTCAACGGCCTCGCGGGCAAGGTCGACGGCAAGGCGCCGCTGCCCGCGGGCGCCCGCGGCAACCGGATCAAGGTCGTGCAGGACGGGACGACGATCCTCATCGTCGACCAGGAGACCGGCGTCGTCAGCCGGCTCGACCCCGCCCAGATGAAGATCGCCGGCAGCGCCGGGCTCGGCGCCGGGATCCAGGTCCTCGCGCAGGACGGCCGCGCCTACACCGTCGACTCGGTGAACGGCGGCGTGCAGCAGCTCGACGCGATCACCCTGCAGCCCGCCGGCGAGCCCGCCCGGCTCGACCCCGTCCTCGGGCAGGCCGGGATCGGCGCCCGCGGCGACCTGTGGGTGCCGGTGGCCGTGCACGGGCGCCTCGCCGGATTCCGGGACGGGCGGCTGCGCGAGCCCGTCGACGTCGGCGAGCCCGGCCACGACCTGGCCCTCACGATCGCCGCCGGAACCCCCGTCGTCGTCGACTCCACCGCCGCGACCGCCACCGTCGTCGAGCCGTCCGGCACGCGGCTGACGATCTCGCTGCCGTCCAGCGTCCGCGAGGCCGGGCGCGGCGGCGTGCTCGCCCCCGCGGTCGCCGACGGCGCGATCGTCCCGATGCTGGTGCCCGGCACCGGCTCCCTCGTCACCCTCGACACCGGCACCGGCCGCTACACCAGCACGCGCCTGCAGATGCCCCGGCACCGCTACCGGGCGCCGCAGGTCCTCGGCACGAAGGTGTACATCCCGGACGAGACCGCCGGGGCCCTCATCGTCTACGACACCGCGGCCAAGCGCTTCGAGAAGCCGGTCACGGTCGGCCGCCCGAAGTCGCCCCTCGAGGTGTTCGTCAAGGACGGCCTGCTGTGGGCGAACGACCCGGACGGCCCGGGCGCCGTCGTCATCGACCGCGGCGGCGAGACCAAGGCCGTCGACAAGTACCGCGAGGAGGTCGCGGGCGGCGAGCGCCGCCGGATCCCGCTCCCGGGCACCGGGGACGCGCCCCCGCTGCCCGGCGCCCCGCCCCGCCCCGGCCGGGAC
>NZ_QHJN01000202.1:0-13126 GCF_003947565.1 Actinomadura sp. WAC 06369
GCTGACGCTCGAGATGGTCACCGACGAAGAGCGCGACTACATGTACGCCGAATACGCCAAAGACCCGCGCATGAAAGCCAACATCGGCATCCGCCGCCGGCTCGCCCCGCTCCTGGACAACGACCGCGACCAGCTCGAACTGTTCACCGCGCTCCTGCTGTCGCTGCCCGGCTCACCCGTCCTGTACTACGGCGACGAGATCGGCATGGGCGACAACATCTGGCTCGGCGACCGCGACGCCGTCCGGACGCCGATGCAGTGGACGTCCGACCGGAACGGCGGGTTCTCCCAGTGCGACCCGGCGCAGCTCTACCTGCCGGTGATCATGGACCCGATCTACGGCTACCAGGCCGTCAACGTCGAGGCGCAGGCCGACAACCCCGGGTCGCTGCTGCACTGGACGCGCCGGATGATCGAGATCCGGCAGCGGCACCCGGTGTTCGGCGTCGGCTCGTACGTCGAGCTGTCCGCGTCGAACCCGTCCGTGCTCGCCTTCACCCGGGAGATCACCGAGGACGAGAGCCCCTGGGGCGGGATGGACACGATCCTCTGCGTCAGCAACCTGTCGCGTTTCCCGCAGCCGGTCGAGCTCGACATGCGGCGGTTCGAGGGCTACTCCCCCGTCGAGTGCATGGGCGGCGTGCAGTTCCCCGCGATCGGCGAACTGCCCTACCTGCTGACGCTGCCCGGCCACGGCTTCTACTGGTTCCAGCTCAACCCGCCGGAGAACGCGGACGCGGAGCGTGCCCGGTGACCGTGCTGCCGTCCGACGCGGTCCTCGTCCGCAGCATCGCGCGGTGGCTGCCCCGGCAGCGGTGGTTCGGCGGCAAGGACGGCCGCCGCATCGACGGGCTGTCGATCGGCTCCGCCACCGAGCTGCGGCCGGGCGACCCCGGCCTGCACCACCTCGTCCTCGACGTCACCCAGGACGGCGCCACCGACCGGTACCAGGTCCTGCTGGGCGTCCGGCGGGACCTGCCCGGGCGGCTGCGGCACGCCGAGATCGAGGTGGCCGCGGACGGGCGGGACGAGCCGAAGGCGCGGCTGTACGACGCCGCGTTCGACCCCGACCTGACCCGGACGCTGCTGGCCGACCTCGCGGACGGGGCGACGGTGGGGCCGCTGCGGTTCCACCGCGTGCCCGGCGCCCGCATCCGCACCGACCTGGCGAGCCTGCCCATCACCGGCGAGCAGAGCAACACGTCGCTGCTGTTCGGCGACGCCCACATCTGCAAGCTGTTCCGGCGGCTCAGCCGCGGCGTGAACCTCGACCTGGAGGTCAACCTCGCGCTGACCCGCGACGGCTGCGCGCACGTCCCGGCCGTCCTCGGCTGGTTCGAGCTGGCCCCCGGACGCGACGGCGGCGCGGAGCCGGTGACGCTCGGGCTGCTGTCGGACTACCTGCACACCGGCGCGGACGGGTGGAGCCTCGCGATCGCGAGCGTCCGCGACTGGTACGCGCACACGCCCGCGCCCGGCGAGGACGAGTGGGCGGAGCTGGACGCGAGCGCCGCCGGGGGCGACTTCGCGGCGGAGGCGCAGCGGCTCGGCGCGGCGACGGCCGAGGTGCACGGGGCGCTGGCGGACGCGTTCGGGGTGGAGACGGTCGCCGCGCGCGACGTCCGGGCGATGGCGGCGCGGATGAACGGGGAGCTGACCGCCACGTGCCGCACCGTCCCCGAGCTGGCGCCGCACGCGAAGGCGCTGACCGCCGCGTTCGTGGAGTTGGCCGCGCTGGCCGACCCGCTGTCCGTCCAGCGCGTCCACGGCGACTACCACCTGGGGCAGGTGCTGCGCACCGAGTCGGGCTGGACGCTGCTCGACTTCGAGGGCGAGCCTGCCCGCTCCCAGGACGAGCGCCGCGCCCTCGCGCACCCGCTGCGGGACGTCGCGGGGATGCTGCGGTCGTTCGAGTACGCGGCGCGGTTCCTCATCGCCAAGCCCGGGACCGTGCCGCCGGAGTCCGGCCCGCGGCTGCAGACGCGCGCGCAGGCGTGGGCGGCGCGCAACCGGGCCGCGTTCTGCCGCGGGTACGCGGCCGGCGGCGGCCCGGACCCGGCGGCGCACGCGGCGCTGCTGCGCGCCTTCGAGTTCGAGAAGGCGGTGTACGAGGTGCGCTACGAGGCGCGGCACCGTCCCGCGTGGCTGCCGGTTCCGCTCGGCTCGCTCGCCCATCTGACCGTTTGATCAAAGACACCGATCATGCCCGCTAATGAGCCGCCATGATCACGCAAAATCGGCTTGCTCGCCCAATTCGCGCCCGATCAGCGGGTACCCGAACCGTCGCAGGCAAGATCAGCCGGTCGTCCGGACCGGCGGCGAACGGAAACGGAGAACCGAATGCCCATCGCACGCAGCGCCGACCGGGGAACCGGCCGGGACCGATCATGTTCCGGCCGTCCGCGCAAGAGCGGTCCGGCCCTTCGAAAACAGGGCGGCCGGGCCGCCCTCACCATGACCGCCGCCGGGCTGGCGCTCGCGCTCCCCTTCGGCGGCCTCGCGCGGGCGGAGCTGAACCGCTCCGCGCTGGAGAGCCTCAATCTGGACGCGGCCACCACCAAGAAGGTCAAGGACTACGACGCGTACCGGACGAAGGTGGAGCGGCAGGAAGACAAGGCGCGGAAGGCGGTGCGGTTCGCCAAGAAGCAGATCGGCAAGCCGTACCGGTGGGGCGCCGAGGGCCCGAGCGCCTACGACTGCTCCGGCCTGGTGATGGCCGCCTGGCGGGAGGCCGGCGTCCGGATCCCGCGGGTCACCTACGCGCAGTACCGCAAGATCGACCGCAAGGTGAAGCTGAAGAATCTGAAACCCGGCGACCTCGTTTTCTTCCGAAATCGCGGGCACGTCGGGATGTACGTCGGAGATGACCGCTATCTACATGCCCCGAACTCCGGCGAACGGGTGCGGATCAACAAACTCACCAAGCGGCGGAAGAAACAGTTCGCCGGAGCGGTGAGACCCGGCGCACCGGAAAAGCGCGAATTCCCGGTGGAGATCAAGGAACTCGCCGAGAAGATCGACCGGATGAGCGAGAAGCCCGCCGGGGCGCCGCCCGATAAGACGCGGACCCCCGCCGATCCGCACTTCGCCCAGCACGCATCCCCACCCCCCGCCAAGCCCCCGATCGGCTCGCCCGCCGGCGACGCGCAGCACGCGGAACCGCCCGCGCGGCCAGGAAAGCCGAACCACGCTCCGGCGAAGAACCCGCCGTCCGAGCACCACTCCGGCAAGATGGCCGCGAAGGCCGCCGGGACCTACCACTGGCCGACGCGGCCGGCCGGATTCGACTACTGGGCCGCCGTCGCGCAGTCGGCCGCACCGATGACCGCACCGGGACACCGTCCGCACTAGACGGCCCGCGCCGCCGCCGCGCGGCGCCGCCACGGACGACCACGACGCGCTCCGTCCGAGCGCGGGCCGACCATCCGCCCGGCCCGCGCCGCCGCGCCCGCACCCGGGGCGGCCGGAGCGGCCCCGGGGTTCGGCGACGGGGCCGGCCGCACGCACCGGCCCGACCCCGTCGCCCCGCACGGGCCCGACCGCACCGCCGGGCGGGTCAGCCGGAGGCGCCGGCGAGGACCCGGCCGACGATCCGCGCGTACATGCGTTCCGGGCTGGGGGTCGACGCGGGCTCGAGGAAGCCGGGGAGCATCGGGAGCGCGCCCGCGAACGGCCGGACCCGCTCGTACAGCGCCGGGGCGTCGGCGGGCCGGTTCTCGGGCTTCTTCTCCAGCAGGTCCTGGACGACGGCGTTCAGCGCGGCCGGGACGCCCGCGACGTCCGGCGGGCGTTCGCGGACGTGCTTGTCGAACACCGCGTACGCGGTGGGCCCGGCGAACAGCTGCCGTCCGGTGAGCATCTCGTGCAGCACGCAGCCCAGCGCGTACAGGTCGCTCCGCGGCCCGGCGACGCCCTGCTCGATCTGCTCGGGCGCCATGTACGCGGGCGTCCCGAGGAGCTGGCCGTGCCGGGTGAAGTGGGCGACGTCGGCCTCCCCGAGGACGGCGAGCCCGAAGTCCAAAACCTTCACGCCGCCGTCCGGGCACAGCATCAGGTTCGTCGGCTTGAGGTCGCGGTGCCGGATCGACAGCGCGTGCGCGGCGGTCAGGACGGCGGCGGCCTGCGCGATGATTGCGGCCGCCCACGGCACCGGGACGGGCCCGTGCTCGGCGATCAGGTCGGCGACCGTGACCCCGTCGATGAACTGCATCACCTGGTAGAGCCGCTGGTCGAAGGTGCCGAAGTCGTAGAGCGTCGGGGCGCCGGCGTGCTCGAGCCGGGCGAGGATGCGCGCCTCGCGGACGAAGCGGCGCTCCGGCTCGCCGTCCGAGCCGCCGGGCAGTTCGAGGAACTTCACCGCCACGCGGCGGTCGAGCCGGGTGTCGTGGCCGGCGTAGACGGCGCCCATCCCGCCGCGGCCGAGAGGGAGCTCGTCGAGCTCATACCTGTCGGCGATGAGCATGGTCCTCCCAGGGCGTCGGCCGCGCGTCGGTGCCGGGACGCCGTCAGCGTCGGGGGCGCAGGTGGCCGTCCACGAGCCCGTCGAAGCTTAGCCGAACCAGCGCCTCCCCCAATGAGGACATCTCCCGCAATGTCTCCGTGAGCCGGACGAGGTCCTGGAACGCGCGCCCGTAGTCGCGCTGGCCGTCGAGGGGCAGCCGGGGCAGCCGCGCGCGACGCAGGTCCATGCGGCTCGACCCGGTCCCGGTGCGCAGGTGGGCGAAGGTGAGGAAGCCGGCCAGGAAGTGCGGGTCGAGCCGCTCGGGGTCCGGCCGGTACAGGGTGAGGTACGGCCCGAGCGCCGCGCCGGCGGCCTCGGCGGTGACGACGCGCGCCGGCCCGGCGGCGGTCGCGACGACGTCGCCGGGTTCCAGCAGCGTGAGGCCGGGGCCGTCGGCGGCGCCGCCGGACGGCGCCGTCCCGGCGGACAGGTCGCCGGCGGTGAGCACGGGCACGTCGCCGCCGGCGGGCAGCCGGGCGGGGGCGTGCCGGACGTCCACGACGCCCGCCTTCGCCAGCTCGGCGATCGTCGTGACGGGCGGCGGGCGGCGCTCCTCCAGCAGCTCGACGTCCGGCGGGGCGGGCGCGGCCGCGGTGAGCCGGTCGAGCGCATCGGTGAACCGGCGGCCGAACGCGGGGCCGCTGCGCACCGGACGGTGCCGCGCGGGGCTCACGTCGACCTCGTCGTCGAGCAGGTCCACGACGGCGACCGTGTGGTCGTCCGCGCCGTCCCGCACGTGCCGTTCCCACGCGCGCTCGGCGCGCCCGAGGTCGCCGTCGGCGTCCAGCAGCAGGATGCGCGCGGGCGGCGCGCCGCCCGGCTCGGGGCGCCGCAGCAGCCACAGGTCCGGGCCGCCGGGCGCCAGCGTCAGCACGGCGCGCAGCGCCCCGGCGCGCAGCAGGTTGCCGCGGATGCGGCGGCCGGGGCGGCGGCCCGCCACCGCGGACGGCAGCAGCACCGCGGCGAGCCCGCCCGGCCGCAGGTGCGCCAGGCAGTGCTGCGCCCAGGCGAGTTCGGGTTCGCCGCGGGGCGGGAGCCCGTACTCCCAGCGCGGGTCGCCGGTCAGTTCGTCGTGGCCCCAGGAGCGGTCGCCGTACGGCGGGTTGCACACCACCGCGTCGACGGCCGCGGCCGGGAAGGCGTCGCGGCGCAGCGAGTCGGCGACGGCGACCTCGGCGGGCGTCCCGGCGAGCGCGAGCCGGACGGCGGCGATCCGCGCGGCGGCCGGGTCGGCGTCCTGGCCGAGGACGGCGCGGGGGCCGGGGGCCGCGAGCGGCAGCGTGCCGAGCCCGCAGGCCGGGTCGAGGAGCGTGCCGTCCTCCGCGCGGACCAGCCGCGTCATCAGCCGCGCGACGTCGGCGCGGGTGACGACGAGGCGCCGCGAGTGCGCCCGCACGTACTGCTCGCAGAGGAACTCGAACGCCGCGCGGTGCCCGCGCTCGGCGGCGAGCCCGTCCAGGAGCCCGTCCAGCTCGGGGTCGGCGGGGGCGGCGTCCGGCCACGGCGCGGGCGGCGGGTCGCCGCGCGACTCCAGCAGCCGCAGGCCCGCCCAGCCGAGGAGGTCGGCGAGGCGGAAGTCGTCGCCGGACGCCCGCAGCCGCTGCCAGACCCGGTCGCCCGTCGACACCTCGAACGGCTTGCCGTTGGCGCGCAGCCAGCCCTCGACGTCGGCGAGGGAGAACAGCGGGCTGGTGGCGGTCCCGCCGACGGGCCGCGGGAAGTCGTCGTGCCGGCGCCGCCAGTTGCTCACCGTCGCGCGTCCCACGCCCGCGAGCCGGGCGATGTCGCCCGCCGTCACGCCCGGGTCCCCGCTCATCCGGCCCACTTTACTTGATCATCACGGCGGGCCCGGCCGGCCCGCGTCATGCCCGGCGGAGGCGGCCGAACCGGGCGAGCGGCCCGCCGCCGCCGGCGTCCGCCCCGCCGGGGGCCGGGCCGGGGCCCGGCCCGCCGGGGGCCGTCCCGCCGGGGGCGCCGGGGCCTGTCGCGGTGGGGCCCGTCGCGGTGGTGTGAGCGGCGGGGTCCGTCGCGGCGGTGTCCGTCGCGGCGGCCGCGCCGGCGACGGCCGGGGGCGTCCCGTCGGCCGGGCCGGGGACGACGTCCGCGACGACGCACGTGATGTTGTCGGGGCCGCCCGCCTGGTTCGCGAGGTCGACGAGCCGGTCGGCGGCCCGCGCGGGCTCGTCCGTCCCGGCGAGGACGTCGCGGATCGCGGCCGCCGGCACCTGGCCGGACAGCCCGTCGGAGCACAGCAGGTAGCGGTCGCCCGGGAGCGCGTCGTGCCGGAACAGGTCGGGCGCCGCCGCGGTGCCGCTCTGCAGCGCCCGCACCAGGACGGAGCCGCGCGGGTGGTCCGCCGCCTCCTCGGGCGTGAGCTGCCCGCCGTCCACCAGCGTCTGCACCATCGTGTGGTCGCGGGTGAGCTGGAACAGGTCGCCGCCGCGCAGCAGGTAGGCGCGGGAGTCGCCGATGTGGGCGACCGCGAACCGCGCGCCGTCCCACGCCAGCGCGGTGAGCGTCGTGCCCGTCCGCGCGTACCCGGGGTCGCGGCGGCCGAGCTCGTCGAGGCGGGCGGCGGCGGACGCGACGGCCGCCGCGAGGCCGTCGGCCGGGTCGCCGGGACCGGACGGGACGCCGGCGACCGCCTCGATCGCGATGCGGCTCGCGACGTCGCCGTGCGGATGCCCGCCCATCCCGTCGGCGACCGCCAGCAGCCGGGGCCCGGCGACCGCCGCGTCCTCGTTCGCCGTCCGCCGCCGTCCGAGGTCCGAGCGGACCGCGAACCGAAGTGCATGGTGAGCCATGTGTGTTAGGAAAACATGCTTGAACAGACTTCACAAGCTTTTTGAATGCGCACTGACGTTGCAGCAGCCCGTGGGGCGGCGCACACCGCCGGAAGGCGATCTCTTGGGCCGTCCCCGGAACTGCGGGACGCGCGAAACCGGCGCGGCGGTCGGCGAATCGGACATGCCGGATCCGCACGCGCCATGACCTTGCCATTCGCTTACCCCGTGCTGGGCATCGCCGGAGAGGGCGGGGGCATCAACGGAGCTCATGCGACTGACTACAGGGAGATGGGGAGGGGACGCGGATGTGGGACTTCGCGGGCCGTGACACCGCTATCGACCTGGGCAGCGCGACCGTGCGGATGCACGTCGAGAAGAACGGCGTGGTCTGCCGGGAGCCGTCGCTGCTCGCCCGTTCGCGGCAGACGGGCCGGATCCTGGCGCTGGGGACCCCGGCGCGGGAGATGGCGGGCCGCAACCCCGACGTCACCCTCGTGCGCCCCATCCGGGAAGGGGCGCCGACGGAGACCGACGAAGCCGAATGGCTGATGCGCCGCCTCGTGCGGCACCACCACCGCAAGCACTACATGGCGCGGCCCCGCGTGGTCGCGACCGTGCCGAGCGGGATGACCCCGGTGCACTACCGGGCCCTGCAGTTCGCCGCCTACCAGGCGGGCGCGCGGCGGCTCACGCTGGTGCCCACCCCCATCGCCGCGGCCATCGGCATGGGCATGACCTCCGCCGGACGCCCGGAGGTCGCCGTCGTCGCCAACATCGGCGCCGACCTCACCGACGTGGGCGTCATCGCGTTCGGCGGCCTGGTCACCTCGCACACCGCCGCCGTCGGCGGCGCGGCGATGGACCGGGCGATCATCCGGCTCGTCCGCCGGGAGCAGGGCGTGGCGCTGTCTACCGCCGCCGCCGAGCAGGCCAAGCTGGAGGTCGGCGCGGTGCCGCCGCTGGGCCGCCGGCCCGCCCGGCAGACCGTGGTGAGCGGCCGGGACGTCTCCAGCGGCCTGCCCCGCCAGGTCGTGCTGACCACGGCCGACGTGCAGCGCGCGATCGAGGCGCCGCTCACCCGCATCATCGAGGCGATCCGGGCCGGGCTGACCGGCTGCGGGCCCGAGGTCTCCGGCGACCTGCTGAGCGTCGGCGTCACCCTGACCGGCGGCTGCGCCCGGCTGCCCGGCCTGGACCGGCTGATCCGGGAACGGGTCGGGCTGGGCGCGCGGGTCGGCGACGAGACCGGGGACGCCGCCGTCCTCGGCGCCGCCGCCGTGCTCCGCTCGGCCGGCGGCGAGGAGCCGTCCGCCCGGGACAGCGAGCCGCGCCCGCAGGTGCTCACGACCGTCCCCGACTACATGCCCGAGTACCAGCCCGAGTACTGAACGCCGCGCCCTCCGCGGGGCCGGGACCTGACCGGCGTCCTGAGCCGGAGTCATCCGGAGGCTGACCGGGTGGCCGTTTCCGCCCCGCGGAGCCGCGCGCGGCGCCACGATGGACGCATGCCCTTCGAGGAGATGCCCGGCCACGACCTCATCAACGTCGTCCGGGACCTGGACCCGGTGGCGGCGGTCCGCGACCAGGAGGCCGCCGAGCGGATGCGCGCCTACCCGAGGCTCATCGCCGCGGGCCCGCCCGAGTTCGGGCCGGCCGAGCAGGCGGACGGCGTGTGGCGCATCCTGTCGCTCGACTCCATGGACCCCTACGAGGCCCGCGTCGACCTGGCGATCCGCCTGCGCGACCGCGCCGAGAAGGCCGAACCGGCGGCCCGCGCGGAGCTGCGCGCCCTCGCCGACGACTTCGACCCCGAGGACCTCGGCGCCCCCGTCCGCACCGAGTGCGCGGTCGGCGGGCGCCGGTACCGGATCGTCCGGGTGCCGCCGTTCGCCCGGCTCGGCGCCGACGGCCCCGAGCCGGTCCGCGCCACCGACGTCGAGAGCGGCCCGATCGACGGGTTCCGGCTCGACCCCGCCGCACCCGTCGGCCCGTCCGACGCCACGCTCCGCCTCGAACTGCTCGGCCTGGTGCCGGACGAGGGGAGCGTCCCGGACGACGAGCGCCGCGAGGCGCTCGCGGCCGTCCGCGCCTACCCGGGCGTCGTGCTGCTGCCGCCGCTGTTCGCCGTGGTCGAGGACCGCGACGACCACTGGCGCCCGATCACCGGCGGCACCGGTCCGCAGGACGCCCGCCGCGCGCTCGCGCACTACTTCCGCCGCACCCTGCCGCGCTTCCCGCCGCCCGGGGCGCCGCCGCCGAGCCCCGGCGAGCTCGCCGAGTACGCGCGCGCCGCCGACCGCGTCGACGACGGCCGCGGCGTCGAGTTCGTCGCGTGCGGACGCCGCTTCCGCATCGCCCGCGTCGCCCGGATGATCCGCGTCGGCCCGGACGGTCCCGAACCCTCCCGCCCGTCCGACGAGACCTCCTTCGAGTGACCCCGGGCGGGGCGGGTCGCGGCGCGCCGGACCGGCGGATACACTCCGGGGCCTTCGGAGGCGCCGTCGTGCCGGCTGATGGCCCGCTCGCCGGCGCCGAGCCGCCCGCGCCGCCCGGCCGGATCGCGACCGTCCGGCCCGGCCCGTCAGCAGGGAGTCCGACATGAGCGACGCACCCCACCGCGAGGGGCCCGGCGCGGCCCGGCTCGAGGAGGTCTCCGACGGGATCTTCGCGTACGTCCAGCCGGACGGCACCTGGTGGATCAACAACACCGGCTTCCTCGTCGGCTCGCGGGGCGTGACGAGCGTGGACGCCTGCTCGACCGAGCGGCGCACCCGCGCGTACCTGGACGCGATCGCGTCGGTGACGCCGCGCCCCGTGCGGACCCTCGTGAACACCCACCACCACGGCGACCACACCTTCGGCAACCACCTGTTCGCGGGCGCCACCGTCGTCGGGCACGAACGGACCCGCGACGGCGTGCTGGCCTGGGGCAAGCCGTTCGACGAGCCGTTCTGGACGAAGGTCGACTGGGGCGACGTCGAGCTGGAGCCGCCGTTCCTCACCTACACCGACGGCGTGACGCTGTGGGCGGACGACCTGCGCTGCGAGGTGCGGCATGTGGGAACCGCCGCGCACACCACGAACGACTCGATCGTGTGGATCCCCGAGCGCCGCGTGCTGTTCTGCGGCGACCTGCTGTTCAACGGCGGCACCCCGTTCGTCCTGCAGGGGTCGGTGGCGGGCCTGGCCGAGGTGCTGGAGACCGTCGTGGCGCCGCTGGACGCCGCGACGATCGTCCCCGGGCACGGCCCCGTGGCGGGGCCCGAGCTGATCGGCGACGTCCTCGGCTACCTGCGGTTCCTGCAGGGCGTCGCCGCCGAGGCCAAGCCCGCCGGGCTGTCCCCGCTGGAGGCGGCCCGCGAGACCGACCTCGGCCCGTACGCGAACCTGACCGATCCGGAGCGGATCGTCGGCAACCTGTACCGGGCGTACGCGGAGCTCGACGGAGTGGAGCCGGGCGGCGACATCGACGCGGTGTCGGCCCTCACCGACATGGTCGCCTACAACGGCGGACGCCCCCTGACCTGCTCGGCGTGACCTGCTCGGCGTGACCTGTTCCGGCGGGGCGGGCGCCCGGCCGGAGCACCGGCCGTTTAGCGTGAAGCGCGCCGCCGAACAAGGCGCCGTGCAACGACAACACGATGGCACTCTTCGCATTCCGATCGCCACCGAAAGTTATAGTCACCGTGCGTGCCATACCGGATGCTTTCCGTGCACGGCCTCTCCGGGAGGCCGCCACGAGAAGGAGAGCGACATGCCCGGGAAGAAGATCGCCACGCTCGCGCTGGCGGGCGTCGTCACCGCGACCTGCCTGGCCACGGTCGGCGCCGCGCACGCCCAGTCCCCTCAAGTGCCGCAGGCGCCGGCGGGCTGGCAGATCGTGAAGCTGCCGAACGCGAACGTCCCGAACTTCCAGCGCCGCGTGGTGTACTGCCCGAGCGGCAAGCAGGTGGTCGGCGGCGGCGCCGAGGCGCAGGGCAACGACGCCATCCTGGTCGGGTCCTTCCCGACCGACGACGGCCGCGGCTGGATCGGGCTCGGCCGCCAGAACGCGCACTCCACCGTCGGCATCAGCGTCTACGCGATCTGCGCGTCCTGACCCCGCGCGGGGCCGCCCCGGCGAACTGAGGCCGGCGGCCCCCGCCGAGCGCGGAGGCCGCCACCGCCGGACTGCGTCGACGCGGCGCGTTCAGCGCAGTTCGGCGGTGGCGAGGAGCCGGATATGGGCGGTCGCCCACGCCCGCGCGGTGGCGTCCCGGTCGTCGCCGCCGAGGGCGGCGGCGAAGCCGTCGAGCGCGTCGGCGGCGGCGCGCAGCCCGGCGCCGCGCAGGTCGCCGGCCCGGCGGGCGAGGCGGTCGCGGAAGGTGGGCGGGGCGTGCGCGAGGCCGCGGTGGGCGGCCTCGGCGGTGGCCTCGAGGGCGGCGTCGAGCACGGCGGCCAGCGGGTCGGGCGGGCGCGGCACGGGCGCGTCGAGCTCGCCGGAGCCGTCGCCGGGCTCCAGGTCGGGGACGACCGTGGCGCCGTCGGCGGTCCGCACCGCGAAGGGGTCGACGACGAGGCCGCCGCGGTCGCGGCGGACCGACCCCGCGATCATGACGGTGTCGGGGAGCGCGGCGGCGAGGGCGTCCAGGGCGGCGGGGCGGTGCGGGCTGTACTCGGCGGACACGACGGCGGTGCCGCCGGACGCGTCGGCGACGCGCGCCTGGAGCCGCTGGGCGCCGGGGTGGTAGCCGATGTCGCGGACCTCGGCGATCTCCAGCACCCGGACGAACTCCGCCTCGACGCGGGGCCGCACCAGCCGCGGCGGCAGCTCCTCCAGGTTCCGCCGGAGCGCCTCCAGCTCGGTGACGCGCAGCCCGGCGGGCAGGCTGTCCCACGCTCCGCCGAGCGGCGTGACGGTCGTCTTCGCGATCCGCCCGGCGGCGACGCGGACGACCCGGCCGGCGCTGCGGGTGGCGCTCTCGGACACGACGTTCGCGGCGGCGAGGCCCCGCAGGGACGCGCCGAGGATGCGGCGCCCGGCCAGGTCGGCGCCCGTGAGCCGCTCCCCGTCGGGCACGTCCCAGCGGCGCTTGAGGACCAGGACGATGCCGGTGGCGGCGTGCGCGAGGAAGACGTCCGCGGTGCGGGTGCCGTCGGAGCCGCCGACCCGGCAGCCGAGCGCGGCCAGCCGCACCCGGCGCAGCGGGGTGTCGGCGGCCTCGTCGGTGCCGAGGACGGCGGAGCGCGGCACGGCGGCGGCGTCGGCGCGGGACGCCCGCCGGCGGGCGTGCAGCTCGGCGAGGAGCGCCGCGAAGCGGGCCGGGTCGTGGTCGGCGCGGCGCTCGTGGTAGGCGGCGAGCTGCCCGGCGAGGTCGTCGGCGGCGGCCCCGGGCCAGTGCAGGTCGCGGGCGGCGAGCTCGGCGGCGGTGCGGTGCAGGCCGGTCGCGAGGACCGGTCCGGCGTGCACCGCGCCCTCCATGAGGACCTGGTCGGCGAGCTCGACGGCGGCGTCGAGGACGGAGTCGGCGGTGCCGGAGCGGGTGCCGCCCACCTCGACGCGGGCCTCGGCGGCGGTGAGGCCGCGCTCGTCCGCCTCCCGGAACGCCCACACGGCGAGGACGGTCGCCTGGCCGCGGACGGCGGCGACGGCGTCGGTGTGCACGTAGCCGAGCTCGCCCGGCACCAGGAACCGGACGGTGCAGCTCGGCAGCTCGACCTGCGCGACCGGGTCCCGCGGGGTGGGGCGGCGGACCGTCGCGGAGTAGCCGGAGCGGAGGGTGCGGCGGGCGGCGGTGAGGGCGCGCTGCCCGAGGACGCGGACGAGCGCGTCGTCGTCGAACGCGCCGGGCGTCCAGTC
>NZ_QHJN01000022.1:0-70797 GCF_003947565.1 Actinomadura sp. WAC 06369
TGTCGCCCGGCAACTCAACAGCCGACCACGCAAAACGCTCGGCTGGAGAACCCCAGCCGAGCGCCTGCGTGATCTACTGACAACCACGTGAGTCATCAGGTGTTGCGAGGACCCCGAGAATCCGCCCTCCCGGCGGGGCCGTCCTCGTTCGCTGCCGCGGTGCTACTTGCGCACCCCCACGAACAGGCCGCACCCGAACGTCTCGTCCGGCTCCTGGAACTCGGCCTCGCAGCCCGCCGCCGTGAACGCGTCCAGGTACTGGTCGCGGGTGAACAGCGAGAGCACCTGCGTCTCGGTGAAGTGGCGCATGCCGTCCGGCCCGGCGAGCACCACGTGGATCTCCATGTTGACGTTGCAGTCGGTGCGCTCGTCCCGGGTGGTGCGCGACACCCGGGAGATCGTGAGGTCGCCGTCCCGGACGACGCTGGTGGACACGTACCCCTCCAGGAAGTCCTCCGGGAAGTACCAGGGCTCCACCGCGACGACGCCGCCGTGCTCGACGTGCCGCGCGATGCAGTCGAGCGCCTGGCCGAGCTGCTCGACCGTCCGCAGGTAGGCGATGGACGCGAACATCGAGATCGCCGCGTCGAACCGGCGGCCGAGGTCGAAGTCGCACATGTTGCCCGAGTGCAGCGGCAGGCCGTCGCCCAGCTTGCGGCGCGCCACCCCGAGCATCTGCCCCGTGTACTCCAGGCCCTCGACCTCGGCGAACTCCTTGCGGAGGTGCACCAGGTGCTCCCCGGTGCCGCACGCCACGTCGAGCAGCGACCGCGCGTCCGGGCACCGCCGGCGCATCCGCTCGGAGACCGTCGCGGCCTCGTTCTCGTAGTTCTTGCCCCGGCCCCGGTAGATGAGGTCGTACACCTCGGCGAGATTCTGTTGGAACATGCCCGCAGCGTCGCGCGCGGCCCTCACGGGGCGGTCGAGGAGCGTTAGAGCCAGCCGTTGTCCTCGGCGATCCGGACCGCCTCGCTGCGGGTCTTCGCGCCCGTCTTGAGGATCGCCGACGACAGGTGGTTACGGACGGTGCCCTTCGCCAGGTGCAGCCGCGCGGCGACGTCGGCGACCCGGGAGCCGTCGGCGGCGGCGCGCAGGACGTCGCGCTCGCGGTCGGTGAGGGGGGAGCGGCCCAGGCTGACGCTCGCGGACGCCAGCTTCGGATCGACCACGCGGTCGCCGGCGTGCACCCGGCGGATCACCTCGGCGAGCCGGTCCGCGGGAGTGTCCTTCACGACGAAGCCGGTCGCGCCGCCGTCCAGCGCGCGCTGCAGGTAGCCGGGACGTCCGAACGTCGTGACGATCACGACGCGGCACCCGGGGTACGCGCGGGCGATGTCGGCGGCGAGGGCCAGGCCGTCCCGCCCGGGCATCTCGATGTCGAGCAGCGCCACGTCCGGCCGGTGGTCGCGGACCGCGGGCAGCACCGCGTCGCCCGTCCCGGCCTCGGCGACGACCTCCAGGTCGTCCTCCAGCGTCAGCAGCGCCGCCAGCGCGCCCCGGAACAGATGCTGGTCGTCGGCGAGCAGGACGCGGATCATGCCGGCACGTCCAGCGGTACGCGGGCCACCACCCGGAATCCTCCCTCCTCGCGGGGTCCGGCGGCGAGGGTCCCGCCGGCCCCGGTGACGCGTTCGGTGAGCCCCGCGAGCCCGTTCCCGGGCACCGCGGCGCCGTCGCGCGTCCCGATGCCGTCGTCGGCGACCTCCAGCTCGGCGCAGCCCCCGACGCGGCGCAGCCGGACGGCGCAGTGCGCGCCGCCGCTGTGCCGGACGACGTTCGTCGCGGCCTCCCGCAGCACCCAGGCCAGCAGGGACGCAGCCGCGGGCGGCAGCTCCTCGCCGGGCCGTTCGACGGTGCAGGCGATGCCTCCGGCGGTGAGGACCTCGCGCACGCCCTCCAGTTCCTGGTGCAGCGACCGGGCCCGGTACCCGGCGACGGTCGCCCGGACGTCGTCGAGCGCGCGCCGCGCGACCTGCTCGATGGCGGTCATCTCGGCGGCGGCGCGCTCGGCGCCCCGCTCGGTGTCGCGCTCGACGAGCCTGCGGGCCAGCTCGCTCTTGACGGTGATGGCCGACAGCGTGTGCCCGAGGGTGTCGTGCAGGTCGCGGGCGAACCGCAGCCGCTCGCTCTCCACCGCGAGCCGCGCGATCTCGGCCCGGGCCGCCTGCAGCTCGGCGACGGTCTCCGCGAGCTGCACGAAGATCCGCACCGCGACCGCGATGATCGTCGCCTGGCCGAGGATCGCGACCAGCTCCGCGAGCGAGAACCCCACCGCCCAGGCCAGCAGCGGCTGCGAGCCGAGGACGAGGGCGCAGCCGAGCATGTACCCGCGCGCCCGGAGGCTGACGGCGAACGCCGCGAACAGGTAGTAGGGGTGGGCGATCAGCCAGTCCTGCGGGAGCTCGAACACCAGGCCGATCGAGACGACGACCAGGCAGGCCAGCGCCACCGGCGCCCGGTTCTGCCCGAAGCGGTCGACGGACGCCCACATCACCCGCAGGTAGAGCAGGGCGAACGCCGCGATGCCGGCCAGCGTGATCGCGACGTCGGCGGGGGAGTGGGCGCCCTCGAGGAAGACGATCGTGGGGAACACCAGGTAGACGAGGAACAGGGCGAACCAGATCCGCTTGGCCGCACCGGTCCGCCACCACGCGCCGTCCAGTGTCTGTCGGTCCACGGTCGTCATGGTGTCATCCCGCGGCGGCGACCCGCTTGTACCGCCATGCCGCGATCGCGGCGAAAACGACCGTCCATGCCGCGAGCCCGCCGATCGCGGTCAGGTTGACCGGCTCGCCGTCCACGACGTCCCACCCGAGCGACCCCGCGAAGTACGCCGGGGACGCCTCGGCGAACGGCCGCAGCCCCTCGGGGAACAGCGAGGTGGGCCACCACAGGCCGCCGAGGATCGCGAGCGCGAAGTAGAGGCCGACGGTGAGGCCCTGCGCGGCCTGCCCGGCGGCGAGGTAGCCGATCGTGACGCCGAGCACCGCGAACGGCGTCGCGGCCAGCCACACCAGCACGATGATCTCGAGCCACTGCAGGGCGTCCAGCCGGACCTCGCCGACGAACGCGCCCGCCAGCAGCACCAGGCCGAGCGCCAGCGGCACCACGAACAGCCCGGACAGCGTCTTGGCGATGACGTAGGCGCGGGTGGTCAGCGGCGTGATCGCGAGCTGCCGCGTCCAGCCGCTGTGCCGCTCGGTCGCGATGCTGCCCGCGGCGAGCAGCGCCATGCCGAGCGACCCGTAGGTCGCCATCGACACCATGACCGCCGCCGGGTCGGCGTTCGGGTCGTCGGCGCCGATGTCGAGGACCTTCACCAGCATCAGGTACATCCCGACCGGGAACGCGGCCAGGTACATCAGGAACTGCGGGCTGCGCAGCAGCCGGATCACTTCCAAACGCAGCAGGGCGCTCACGACACCTTCTCCCCACGGGTCAGGGCGACGAACGCCGCCTCCAGGTCGACGCCGCCGACCTCGATGTCGCGGGCGTCGTCGTGCTTCGCCAGCAGCGCGCGCAGCGTCGCGTCGGCGTCGGTCGAGGTGATGTGCACCCGGGTGCCCTCGACGTCCAGGTCGGTGACGCCCGGCAGCGCGGCCACCGCGGCCGCGTCGGGGGCGTCGAGGGTCACGTGGACGGCGCGGCCGGGGACCCGGTTCTTGATCTCGGTGCCGCTGCCCTCGGCGACGACCCGGCCCTCGGTGATCAGCGCGATCCGGTCGGCGTAGGCGTCGGCCTCGGCGAGGTAGTGGGTGGCGAACACGATGGTGCGGCCGTCCTCGGCGAGGCGGCGCAGCTCGTCCCAGAACGCCTGGCGGGACGCGACGTCCATGCCGACGGTGGGCTCGTCGAAGATCAGCAGTTCGGGGTCGCCGATGAGGGTGAGCGCGAAGCGGACGCGCTGCTTCTGGCCGCCGGACAGCTTGAGCACCCGCCGGTCCCGCTCCGCGGTGAGCCCGGCGCGCTCCAGCACCTCCTCCACGGGGCGCGGGGAGGGGTACCAGGAGGCGAAGGCGCGCAGCAGGTCGGCGATCGTGGCCTCGTCCACCAGTCCGTTGTCCTGGAGCATCGCGCCGACGCGCCCGGCCGCCAGCGCGGCCCGCGGCGGGCCGCCCAGCACCTCCAGGGTGCCGGCGTCCGGCCGGGTCAGGCCGAGGACGGTGTTCAGCGTCGTCGACTTGCCCGCTCCGTTGGGACCGAGGATCGCGACGACCCGGCCGCGCTCGATCTCCAGGTCTATTCCGTTGAGCGCCGTGACCGGGCCGTACGTCTTGCGTACGCCCGCCAGGCGGATCGCGAGGTCCGTCATGGCACCAGCGTCCCGCCCGCGCGGTCCCGGTGACAGTGCGAAATGTCATGGACCGCGGCGGCGCCGCACGATCATTTTGCGAAAGCTCGAGATCCCGCCCGGCGGCGCCGGGAAGGCCGGGGGAGGACGTCCGGTGATCGGCATCGGCGCCGATCGGCGGGCCCGGCCGGGAGGGGACGAGCATGCAGGGGTTCTCCGGCGCTCCGGGGCGCGAGGGGCCGCCGGCCGACGTCCCGCCCGCGGGGCTCCGCAAGATCTGGACGTGGGGGGCCCTCATCGCCCTCGGCGGCTTCCTGCTCGGGTTCGACACCGGGGTGATCTCCGGGGCGCTGCTGTTCATCCGGCCCGAGTTCGGCCTGAGCCCCGTCCAGCAGGGCGGCGTCGTGAGCGTGCTGGTGCTGGGCGCGCTGGCGGGCGCGCCGGCGTCCCGCCGCCTCGCCGACCGCTTCGGCCGCAGGCGGGCGCTCGAGGCGGAGGGCCTGGTGTTCCTGGCCGGGACGGTGATCGCCGTCTTCTCCCCCGGCTACGGGACGCTGCTGGCGGGACGGCTCGTCCTCGGGCTCGCGGTCGGGGCCGCGTCCGCGACCGTCCCCGTCTACCTGTCGGAGATCGCCCCGAAGGACCTCCGGGGCCGCCTGCTGACCCTCAACCAGCTGATGATCGCGCTCGGCGTCCTGGTCGCGTACCTGGTCGCCCTGGCGTTCTCCGGCTCCGGGGACTGGCGCGCGATGATCGCGGTCGGCGCGATCCCGGGGTTCGCGATGGTGGCCGCGGCGGTGCTCGTCCTGCCGGAGTCGGGCCCGTGGCTGCTCGAGCACGGGCGCCGCGACCGGGCCCGGGAGGTGATCGCCTCGGTCACCGGCCCGGCGTCCGCCGACCGCCTGATCGAGCGGTACGAGCGGCGGACGGGCGAGGAGGCGGCGCGGCGCGGGCCGGGGGAGACCGGGGCGCGGGCGCTGCGGGAGGCGCGCCTCCGCCCGGCGCTGGCGGTCGGGCTCGCGCTCGCGGCCCTGCAGCAGTTCGCGGGGATCAACACGGTCTTCTACTACGCGCCGACGATCATCGAGCGGACCGGGCTGACGGCGTCGCACGCGATCTCCTACGCGATCGCCATCGGGGTCGTCAACCTGCTGATGACGCTCGTGGCGGTCCGCGCCGTCGAGCGTGCCGGGCGGCGCCCGCTCATGCTGGGGTCGCTGGCCGTGATGACGGTGGCCATGGTCCTGCTCGGCCTGTCGTTCGCGGCGGACTGGCCGTCGGAGGTCGCGCTGGCGTTCATGGTCGTCTACATCGCCGGTTACGCGGCCGGGCTGGGGCCGGTGTTCTGGACGCTGATCGGCGAGATCTTCCCGGCGCGGGCGCGCGCGGCGGGCTCGGACGCCTCGGCGGCCGTCAACCGGGCGTCCAACGTCGCGGTGAGCCTGGCGTTCCTGCCCATCGCCGGCGCGATCGGCCAGGGCGGGACCTTCTGGATCTTCGCGGCGGTCTCGCTGCTCGGGCTGCTGTTCGTCGTCCGCTGCGTCCCGGAGACCGAGCACCGCGACCCCGCGTCCATCGATGCCGACCTCCGGCGCCGCTTCGAGCGCCGCCCGCCGGACGCGGCCGCCGGCGGCCGTCCCGGCTGACCGCGTTCGCGGAACGCCTACGGGAGCCCGCGCAGGCGGCGCCGGGGGCCCTTGACCGCCTCTGGGGGTGATGCTAAGCATATGCTCAGCATCACTGAGCGAGAACGTCATTACCGGAACCGCTCGAGGAGGCCCGGATGGCACACGTCCCACCCCGACCCCCCGGACCGGACCGGTGACCGGACCGGTGACCGGAGCGCGGGCGGCCGCGGCGCGCTACGCGGGCGCCCGGGTGCCCCGGGTGGAGGATCCCCGGCTGCTCACCGGCCGCGGCACGTACGTCGACGACGTGGTGCGGCCCGGGATGCTGCACGCCTGCTTCGTCCGCAGCCCGCTCGCCCGCGCCCGCGTCCTCGGCGTCGACGCCGCCGAGGCGCTCGCGCTCGAGGGCGTCCACGCGGTGTTCACCGCGGCGGACCTCAACCCGGACGTCCGCGAGCAGTGGTACACGCTGATCGGCCGGGACGTCCCGGACACCCCGCGCCCGCCGCTGGCCGAGGGCGAGGTCCGCTTCGTCGGCGACCCGGTCGCCCTGGTCGTCGCCGCCGACCGCTACGTCGCCGAGGACGCCGCCGAGCTGGTGTCCGTGGACTACGGGCCGCTGCCGCCGGTCGCCGACTACGCCGCCGCGCGCGCGTCCGGCGAGCTCGTCCACGAGGGCTACCCCGGCAACGTCGCGGGCGAGCTCGGCGGCCCGCCCGCCGACGAGCTCGCCCCGGTCTTCGACGGGGCCGCGCTCGTGGTGCGCGAGACGATCCGCCAGCAGGCGTACGCGCAGGCGCCCATCGAGACGCGCGGGCTGGTCGCCGAGTGGTCCGCGCCGACGGGCGAGCTGACGATCTGGGCCGCGACGCAGTCGCCGCACGAGGTCCGCCTGTTCTGCTCGCGGCTGCTCGGGCTCCCGGAGCAGCGCGTCCGGGTGGTGATGCGCGACACCGGCGGCGGCTTCGGGCAGAAGGTCGTCCCGCAGCGCGAGGACATGTGCGTCATGCTGGCCGCCCGCAAGGTGCCCGGCGCGCTCAAGTGGATCGAGGACCGGCGGGAGAACCTCATGTCCGCCGGGCAGTCGCGGCACGAGCACGCCGACGCCCGGCTCGCCTTCGCCGCGGACGGGACGATCCTGGCGGCGGCCGTCGACCACGTGCAGGACGTCGGCGCGTACCCGGTGCCGTGGCCGGTCGGCACGGCCGCGGCCGTCGGGATGTTCTTCCCCGGCCCCTACCGCGTCCCGCGCGCCGCCTGGACGTCGACGTCGGTGTTCTCCAACACCGTCGGGCGCAACGCCTACCGGGGCCCGTGGCAGCTCGAGTCGCTCGCCCGCGAGGTGCTGCTGGACGTCGCGGCCCGCCGGATGGGCCTCGACCCCGCCGAGCTGCGCCGCCGGAACCTGCTGCGCCGGGACGAGCTGCCGTACACCAACCCCAACGGGATGCCGTACAGCGACATCACGCCGCTGGAGACGTTCGAGCGGGCGCTGGAGGTCCTCGGCTACGAGGAGTTCCGCAAGGAGCAGGAGCGGGCCCGCGCCGAGGGCCGGTACCTCGGCGTCGGCACCTGCACCTACGTCGAGCCGACCACGGCCGCGATGGCGCTGCACGCCACCGAGGGCGCGACGATCCGCATCGAGCCGTCCGGCAAGGTGAACGTCTACGTGTCCGGCGGGTCGAGCGGCAACAGCATCGAGACCACCGTCGTGCAGCTCACCGCGGACGCGCTGGGCGTGGACATCGCCGACGTCAGCACGATCCAGGGCGACACGGCGGTCACCCCGTTCGGCGGCGGCGCGGCGGGCAGCCGGTCGGGGTCGATGACCGCGGGCGCCGTCGGCGAGACGGCGGCCGTGCTGCGGGAGCGGATCACCGCGATCGCCGCGCACCGGCTCGAGGCCGCGCGGGGCGACGTCGAGCTGGCCGGCGGACGGGCGCGGGTGCGCGGCGTCCCCGGCGCGGAGGTGTCCCTGGCGGAGATCGCCGAGCTGGCCTACTTCCAGCCGGACGCGCTGCCGCCCGGCGTCCCGCCGGGACTGGAGCACAGCGGCCGGTACCGCCCCGGCACACCGGTGATCTTCGCGAACGCGACGCACGTGTGCACCTGCGAGGTGGACGTCGTGACGGGGGCGGTGACGCTGCTGCGCTACGTCGTCGGGGAGGACTGCGGCCCGATGATCAACCCGAACGTCGTCGAGGGCCAGATCGCGGGCGGCGTCGTCCAGGGCATCGGCGGCGCCCTGTACGAGCACCTCGCCTACGACGGCGACGGCAACCCCGTCGCGACCACGTTCATGGACTACCTCCTCCCCACGGCGGGCGACGTGCCCGCCATCGAGTACGGGCACGTCGAGACCCCCGCCGCGGGGCCCGGCGGCTACAAGGGCGTCGGCGAGGGCGGCGCGATCGGCGCGCCCCCGGCGGTGGTGAACGCGGTGGCCGACGCCCTCGCCCCGTTCGGCGCGGAGATCACCCGCCTCCCGCTCACCCCGGAGTCGATCGCGGCGCTGGTGCGCGCCGCGGACGGGACGGTGCCGCGATGAAGCCCGCCGCGTTCGACCACCACGCCCCCGCCGACGTCGGCGAGGCCGTCGCGATGCTGGCGGACCTCGGCGAGGACGCGAAGGTCATCGCCGGCGGGCAGAGCCTCGTCCCGATGCTCGCGCTGCGCCTGGCGGTCCCCGAGCACCTGGTCGACCTGCGCCGGACGGCCGGGCTGCGCGGCGTCGCGGAGCACGGCCCGGCCGACGGGCGCGACGGCGTCCTGCGGGTCGGGGCCTGCACCACGCAGACCGCGATCGAGCGGTCCGCCGAGGCGGCCCGCGCCGTGCCGCTGCTCGCCCGCGCGACCCCGCTGATCGGGCACTTCCAGATCCGCAACCGCGGCACCGTCGGCGGGTCGCTGGCCCACGCCGACGCCGCCGCCGAGTACCCGGCGGTCGCCCTGGCGCTCGGCGCCCTGCTGCACGCCAGGTCGCCGCGCGGCGCGCGGACCGTCCCCGCCGACCGGTTCTTCACCGGCATGTGGACGACGGACCTCGCGGACGACGAGCTGCTGACGGCCGTCGACTTCCCCGTGTGGCGGGGCCGCCGCGGCTTCGCGATCGAGGAGTTCGCCCGCCGCGGCGGCGACTTCGCCATCGCGGGCGCGGCCGTCGCCGTCGAACTCGACGCCGCCGACCGGGTCCGGCGCTGCGGCATCGGCCTGTTCGGCCTCGGCGCGACGCCGCTGCGCGCCGCCGCGGCGGAGGAGGCCGCGACCGGCACCGCCGTCGCCGACGTCACCGCCGACGAGGTGGGGCGCGCCGCCGTGGCCGGGCTGGACGCGGTCCCGGCCGACCTGCACGCGTCCGCCGACCACCGCAGACACGTCGGGGCCGCCGTGACGGCGCGCGCCTGGCGACGAGCCGTCCGGGAGGCCGCGCATGCCTGACGCCGACATCCGGGTGCGGGTCAACGGCGTGCCCCGCCGCGCGACCGTCCCGCCCCGCCTCACCCTGGCCGACTTCCTGCGGGAACGCTGCGGCCTCACCGGGACGCACCTGGGCTGCGAGCACGGCGTGTGCGGCGCCTGCACGGTCCTGCTGGACGGCGAGGCCGTGCGGGCCTGCCTGGTGTTCGCCGTCCATGCCGACGACGCGGACGTCACGACCGTCGAGGGCGTCGCCGCGCCGGACGGCGCGCTGTCGCCCGTCCAGGAGGCGTTCCGCGACGAGCACGGGCTGCAGTGCGGGTTCTGCACGCCCGGGTTCGTCGTGTCGGTGACCGCGTTCCTGCGCGACAACCCCGACCCGACCGACGAGCAGATCCGCGAGGCCCTGTCCGGCAACCTGTGCCGCTGCACCGGCTACCAGGGCATCCTCAGGGCCGTCCGGACGGCGGCGCGGACGGCCCCCGCCGGCCCGCACGCCGACCCGCACGCCGACCCGCACGCCGGCCCGCCCGCCGACCCGTCCGCCGCCGGCGCGTCGGGCTGAACCTCCGCCGCCCCTTCCGAAGAGAGAAGAGGACCCCCATGCCCGGACGAGTCGAAGGCAAGGTCGCTTTCATCACCGGCGCCGCGCGCGGCCAGGGGCGCGGCCACGCCGTGCGCCTCGCGCAGGAGGGCGCCGACATCATCGCCGTCGACGTCTGCGAGCAGATCGACACCGTCCCGATCCCCATGTCCACCCCCGAGGACCTCGCCGAGACGGTCGCCCTGGTCGAGGTGACCGGACGCAAGATCGCCGCCACGCGGGCGGACGTGCGCGACTTCGACGCGCTGAAGGCCGCGGTGGACGACGGCGTCGCCCGCTTCGGCCGGCTCGACATCGTCGTCGCGAACGCCGGGCTCGCCGCCTCCGGCGACGAGATCCACAAGATGGACGCGAAGCTCTGGCGCGACTCGATCGACGTCAACCTCACCGGCGTCTGGCACACCGGCAAGGCCGCGATCCCGCACGTCATCGACGGCGAGCGGGGCGGCTCCATCGTCCTGACCAGCTCCGTCGGCGGGCTCAAGGCCCATCCGAACATCGCGAACTACGTCGCCGCCAAGCACGGCGTCGTGGGCCTGATGCGCTCGATGGCGGTGGAGCTCGCGCAGTACGGCATCCGTGTCAACTCCGTCCACCCCACGCAGGTGAACACGCCGATGCTGATGAACGACCTGACCTACCGGATGTTCCGCCCCGACCTGGAGAACCCCACCCGGGAGGACATGGCGCCGATCTCGCAGATGATGAACGCGCTGCCCGTCCCGTGGGTGGAGGCCGAGGACATCAGCAACGCGGTCCTCTTCCTGGCCTCCGACGAGAGCCGCTACATCACCGGGGTGCCGCTGCCGATCGACGCGGGCTCGATGCTCAAGTGACCGGACGCGCGCCGCTCACGTCCACCGACACGCGAGGAGGGCACGTGCACACGGACGAGCCGCTCTACTGGGACCCCTACGACACCAGGTTCACCCGCGACCCCTACCCCACCTACCGGCGGCTCCGGGAGGAGGCGCCGCTGTACTACAACGAGAAGCACGACTTCTACGCGGTCAGCCGGTACGACGACATCGAGCGCGGCCTGCCCGACTGGCGGACGTTCTCCTCGGCGCGCGGCGGCATCCTGGAGATGGTCAAGTCCGGCATCGAGATGCCGCCCGGCACCCTCATCTTCGAGGACCCCGAGATCCACGACGTCCACCGCCGCCTCCTCGTCCGCGTGTTCACCCCGCGCAGCATCGCCGAGCTGGAGCCGCGGGTGCGCGACTACTGCGTCCGCACCCTCGACCCGCTCGTCGGCGCGTCGGAGTTCGACCTGATCCGCGAGGTCGGCGCGGAGCTGCCGATGCGGGTGATCGGGATGCTGCTGGGCATCCCGGAGGCCGACCAGGAGGCCATCCGCGACTCCGCCGACGCGAGCCTGCGCACCGAGGCCGGCGGGCAGATGGACCTCCAGGACATGGCGATCATGAGCAGCGAGCTGTTCCGCGACTACATCGAATGGCGCGCGAAGCACCCGTCCGACGACCTCATGACCCGCCTGCTGACCACCGAGTTCGAGGACGAGGACGGACGGACCCGCACGCTCACCCACGACGAGGCCCTCACCTACACCACGGTCGTCGCGGGGGCGGGCAACGAGACCACGGGGCGGCTCATCGGCTGGCTCGGCTCGGTGCTCGCCCGGCACCCCGACCAGCGGGAGGCGCTCGTGGACGACCCGGCGCTGATCCCCGGCGCGATCGAGGAGGTGCTGCGGTACGAGCCGCCCGGGCCGTTCATCGCCCGGTACGTCACGAAGGACGTGGAGTACCACGGACGGACGGTGCCGGAGGGCAGCGCGATGATGTTCATCGTCGCCGCCGCCAACCGCGACCCGGGCCGGTATCCCGACCCCGACCGGTTCGACGTCCGCCGCAAGGTGGGCCAGCAGCTGACCTTCGGCCTCGGCGTCCACTACTGCCTGGGCGCCGCCCTCGCCCGGCTCGAGGGCCGGGTGGCGCTGGAGGAGATCCTCCGGCGCTTCCCGCGCTGGGACGTGGACTGGGACGGCGCCCGGCTGGCGCAGACCTCGACCGTCCGGGGCTGGGAGACCCTGCCGCTCGTCATCGGGTGAGGGCGCGCCGCCGGACTCCCGCCCCGGCGCGCACGGTCCGCGCCGCGCGCCGGGGCGGGCCGGTGACGGGCCGGGACGGACGCTAGGACGCCCGGGACGCCCCGGGCGCCCCGGCGCCCGCGCCGGCGAGGAGCCCCGGGACGATCCAGCGGCGCGCGAACGCGCGCGGATCGGCGCGCGCGGCCTCGGGCACCGCGAGGAAGGAGAACAGCAGCCGCATGAAGAACTCGGCGAGGCCGTCGAGGTCGGCGGAGCCGTAGCCGAGGGCCGCCCAGTCGATCCGCAGCCGGAGGAGGAACGCCTTCATCTCGGCGAGCGCGGCCTCGGAGAGGATGTCGGACCCGAGGCTGGCCGTGTGCCCGCTGGTGAGCTGCATCCCGACGTACGGCTCGCGGGGGAGCCGTTCCACGGCGCGGGCGAACAGCTCGACGACGATCGCGGCCGGGTCGGTGAGGTGGGCCAGCTCCGCCGCGATCCGCGCCTCGAACTCGTCCGCCGCGGCCAGCCCGGCCGCCTTCATCAGCTCCTCGATGTTGCGGTAGTACCGGTACACGGTCGCGCGCGTGACGCCGAGCTCCTCGGCGACCTGGGTGAAGCCGACCTTGCGCGCGCCGTACCGGTCCACGCACCGGATCATCGCCTCGATGATCCGCCGCCGGGCCTCGTCGTCGTCCCGGGGAGGGTCGCCCCGCCAGCCGTGCGTGCGCATGCGTGGGCTCCCCCTTGAGCACTCGGGTCGATCGGGTCCGTTGGAACGCTACACGCCCCGCGGCTAGGGCCGTCCCGTGGACGGGAGCCCGCCCGGCAGCCCGGAGCCCGCCGACCCGTCCGCGCCCTGCTCGCCTTCCGCGCCTTCCGCGCCGTCCCCGCCGGGCAGCGGCTCGCCGTTCTCGTCCGTGACGGACTCCGCCCCGGGGCTGAGCAGCGTGATGTTGCCCGCCAGCCACCGGCCCGACGCGTGCTCCATGCTGAGCGCGACCGTGGCCCCGTTGTTGCTCTGCACGGTCTCGGCCGTGGTCACCTTGGTGTTGATGACGACCAGCACGTTCGCGGCGCCGTCCTCGATCTCGCCGGGGTAGATCCCGTGGATGCGGGCCTCGGAACTGACCTTGTTCTTCGTGAAGTAGCTCGTGAGGCTCGCGGCGGTGGGCCGGATCGCGTCCGCGGCCTTCTCGGTGAGCAGCGGGTACTTCGCCGCGAACGACTCGTCCATCCGCCGGTGGTCCCAGTTGAAGAAGGTGTCCGCGACCTTGCCCGCCGCGCTCGCCAGGTCCCGGCGCAGTTCCGCCTCGCGCGCCAGTTCGCTCTTGTCCTGCCAGACGACGCCGAGGGCGGCGCTCACCGCGACGAGCGCGGCCGCCGGGACGATGCGCAGCGCGAGCCGGACGCGCGGCCCGCGGGCGCGCGCGCCGCTCCCGGCGTCCGCGGGCTTCGCGGCGACCTTCGCGGGTCCGTCCCCGTCCCCGCCCTCGTCGCCGTCCTTGCCGGCGTCCTCGCCGCCGCCCTTGCCGAACGACGCGGCGAGGATCGCGGGCGGGACCTTCGGCGGCCGCCGCCCGTCGAGCCCGGGGACGGTCCGCCGCCGGGGCCGCGCGGCGCCGCCGTCCCGCTCGTCCCCCTCTCGCGCGCTCCCGTCCCGCCCGCTCCCGTTCCGTCCGCTCTCGTCGGCGGGGCCGAGCGTCAGCCCGTACTCGTAGACCGCGGTCTCGCCCTTCATCGGCTTCTCCTCCTCCAGGACGGGCGCCGGGCCGCCCCGAGCATGCCCAGGGCGACGCGCAGCAGGATCAGGCCGGCCACGGCCGGCGGCAGGTAGACGGGCCACGGCGTGCCGTCGTCGCGGCCCGCATCGGTTCCGTGGCCCGCCGGAACCGCGGTCCGCGCCGCCGTGGCGGGTCCGGTGTCCGCGCCGGTGCCGGCGCCGGGCGCCGCCGAGGCTTCGGGCTTCGGCGGCTTGTGCGCCGCGGGCGGGTCGACGCCCGCGCAGGACGGGACGGGCGGGATACCGGGCAGCGGCGCGAGGTTCCGGTACTCGACCGCGCCCTCGACCGGCCCGGGCGTGATCACGAAGTTGATGTTGAGGTTCGGCTGGCCGCCGACGAACGTGACGGCGCCCCGCATCGCCTCCGCGAGCCGCGGCGACCACGCCAGCCCCTCGGCGAGGGCGGCGACGTTGCCGTCCGACAGGGCGGTCGGCAGCGCGTCGCCCAGCGCGCCGAGCGCGCACCGCGCGGCCGGCTCGGACGCGCGCAGCAGTGCGGCGACCTTCGCCGCCAGATCGGGGGACCCGTCGCGGATGCGGGCGAGGTCCGCCTCGACGTCGGCGAGGGCGGAGGTGAGGCCGGCGGTCGCGGACACGCCCGCCGCCAGCTCGCCGCGCTTCGCCGCGAGCGTGCGGGTCAGCGCGCTCAGGTCGCCGATCAGGCCGTCCAGGACGCGGGTGTCCTCGGCGAACGTGCCGGCGAGGCGGGCGGCGCCGTCGACGGTCGCGCGGAGCGTGCCGCCGCGGCCCTCGAGGCCGTCCGCCAGCTCCCGGGTGACGATCCGGAGGTTCCGCGCGTCGAGCCCGTCGACGGCGTCGGTCACGGCCTCGAACAGGTCGCCGTAGGTGCGGGTGACGCTCGTCCGGGACAGCGGGATGACGGTGCCGGGACGCATCGGCGGCGCGTCCATCCGGCCCCGCGCGGGCGCGAGGTCCACGTACGGTTCGCCGATCGCGGACTTGAGGCCGGCCGCGGCCGTGGCGCCGCGCGGCACCCGCTCGCCCTTCTCGATGGTGAGGTCGACCGCCACCGCCCCCCGCTCCAGCCGCACGGCCCCGATCTTCCCGACCGCCACGCCGAGGTAGGTGACGTCGAAGCCGGGCTGGAGCCCCGGCGACCGCTCGAACCGGGCGGTGATCCGGTAGGGGCGCGCGAACGGGTCGAACTCGAGCACGTTGCGCACCGCCCACACCGACAGGACGACCGCGAGGAGCGCGAAGACCGCCAGGTTGAGGCGGACGCGGCGGGTCACGGCCGGGGTCCCAGCATGTCGACGAGCCCGACCAGCGTCGACGGCGCCGCGGCGCCCGCGCCGGTCGCCGACCCGTCGAAGTTGATCACCGTGTAGACGAGGAGCTGCCCGTTGTAGACCTGCCGGGGCATGCGTTCGACGAACTCCTGGAGGCGGGTGATCAGCGTGCCGAGCCGCGTCCGGTCGTCCGCCAGGACCTGGAAGGTCGGGCCGAGCCGCTCCACCAGGTTCCGCAGCTCGTCGGTGTACCCGATCAGGACGGTGTCGTTGACGGTCTTCGCCGTGTCGGAGAGCGAGCGGACGGCGGCGAGGAGCCGCTCGCGGTCGCCGGCGAGCACCCGGGTGGCGTCGGCGAGGCGCCCCGGCAGCCGGTCCAGCGACTCCTCCCGGGCGGCTAGCCGCTCGCCCAGCTCGGCCAGGTCGTCGACGGCGCGGGCGAGCTCCCCGCGGTGCCGCTCGAACGTCGCCAGCAGCGTCGCGGCGTCCCCGACCATGGCGTTCATCGCCGGGCCGCGCCCGGCGAGGGCGGTGGCGGCGGTGTCGACGATCCCGGGGGCGTCGCCCGCGGCGAGCGCCCCGACCAGCGGGGCGGCGCCGCCGACGACGTCCTCGAACCCGGGGGCGGTGCCGGCCGACGCGACCCGGGCGCCGTCCGGCAGGTAGGGGCCCCGGTCCAGCCGGCCCCGCGGCGGCCGCAGCTGGACGTAGTTCTCGCCGAGCAGGGACGTCACCGTGATCTTCGCGGTCGTCCCGGCGGGGACCTCCACCCCGTCCCTGATCGACATGGTGACGCGGGCGCGGTAGCCGGCGGTGCCGCCGCCCACCAGGGCGATGCCGGAGACCGACCCCACCTCCACGTCCGCGATCTTGACGGCGTGCCCGGCGACGAGGTTCTGGACGTCCGCGAACTCGCCGGTCAGGGTGAGCGGGCCCGCGGTGGCGGAGAGCGTCTGCAGGGAGCATCCGGACAGGCTTCCGGTGAGCACGAGCACCCCGGCGAACAGGAGGTATCTCACGACGGCTCCTACTGGCAGTTGGAGTAGGGAGGGGGGAGCGGGCACGGCACGTTCTCGTTGATGTCGGGTTCGCGGAGGATCGCGGCCAGGTAGGACCGCGCGAAGTTGTCGAGCGTGACCCGGAGGGTGATCGACCGCTTCTCCGGGGCGTAGGCGTTGACGAACTGGAAGCCGGTGCCGGGCAGCGACCGCAGGAGCTGCCCGAGCCGGTCGGCGTTCCCCTCGATCATCAGCGCGACCTGCGCGAGCCTCGCCAGGTCGCCGGGCAGGGTGTTCCGGTACTCGTCGATGAGCTCCTCGCCGCGTTCGACGAGGTCGGCGATCTCCCGCACCAGCGTGCGGATGCTCCGCCGCTCGGCCGCCAGCGTCGTGGACGCCCGGGAGAAGTGGTCGACCAGCGCGCCGAGGGTCCGCTCCCGGCCCCGGACGACCCCGGCGAGCCGGTTCAGGTTGCGCGCGATCTCCAGCAGCCGCTCGTCCTGCCCGGCGAGGTCGTCCATGAGCCGCCCGGCCTCCTGGAACGCCTGGTTGAAGGCGGTCCCGTTGCCGTCCATGCTCGCGGCGGCGGCGCCCAGCGCCGCGTCGGCCTTCGCCGGGTCGACGCCGTCGAGCAGCCGGCCGAACGACTGGAGCGCCTCGTTCACCTCCACCGGCACGCGCGTCCGGTCGGTGCGCAGGACGGCGCCGTCGGCGAGCCGCGGCATGCCGGGACGCCACGCGGGCGCGAACGTCAGCGTCCGCTCGCCGATCAGGCTCAGCGGGACGATCGCCGCGTTCGCCGCCGCGGGCAGCGGCACGTCCTCGTCGATCTCCGCGACCACCCGGACCCGGCCGCCGACGGGCTCGACCGAGACGACCGTGCCGACGTCGATGCCCATCACCTGGACCTGCGAACCGGGATAGAACGACACGGCCCGGACGAAGAAGGCGGTGACGCGGTAGGTCTCCGCGGCGAAGGGGCCGATCGGGACGCCGCACCCGCCGAGGACGAGGACGAGCGCGGCCGCGAGCGCCGCGGCCGGGGAGCGTCGGTCGCGCGCCGTCATTCGACCTGTCCCGTCGGTACGAGGGGGTGGTTCGGCGGGTTGAAGTTCGGCTGCGGGCCGACCACGCCCGGCTGCACCGGGCCGAAGCCGACGAAGCCGCCCTCCATCCACCGGCCCTCGCGGCTGCCGCTGGTGCTCATGCCGAAGAAGGCGGGGCCGAACCAGGCGAGGGCGGTGTTCAGGGACGGCAGGTTCTCGCCCGTCATCGTCTCCATGGCGAGGTGGAAGTCGTCGAGCACCGTCTCCAGCTGCTTCCGGTGCTTCGTGAGCACCTCGTCGAGGCTCCGCACGACCCTGCTCCCGGAGCCGAGCGCCGAGGCCAGCTCGTCCCGCCGGTCCGCGAGTTCGCCGAGGAGCGCCTCGCCGTACCGCAGCAGCCGCGCGAGCTGCTCGTCCTTCGCCGCCAGGGCCCCGGTGAGCTTCTCCCCGCCGGCGATGATCGCGCTGATCTCGGGCCACGACTCGTTCAGCCCGGCGGCGACCTTCCGCAGGTCGGCGAGCATCTCCGCCGTCTTCTCCCGGGACGGGAGCTCGACCTTCGCGGCCTCCGTCAGCAGCTTGTCGATCGCCTTCGCGTCGAGCCGTCCCGCCGTCTCCGCCGCCGAGCCGAGCGCGGTGCTCAGCGAGTAGGGGACGCTCGTGCGCTCCAGCGGGATCCGCCGCTCGCCTTCCGGCCGGGACTCGAGGTACGGCGCGACGACCGGTCCCGAGAGCCGCAGGAAGTGGCCGCCGAGCAGGTTCGACAGCCGGATGTCGGCGTGCATCCGCGGTCCCAGCTCGACGCCGGACTCGACGTTCCAGGAGACGACCACGCGGCCGCGGCCGAAATCGGGGGCGATGCCGGTGACCTCGCCGATCCGCACCCCGGCGAGCCGCACCTCGGCGCCCTCCTTGATGCCGCCCGCCCCGGCGAACACGCCGCTGACCGTGTAGCCGCCGCGCAGCAGCCCGAGCGTCCCGTACGCGTAGGTCGCGACCACCAGGACGGCCAGCACCGGGACCGTCACCAGCGCGAGCCGCACCGGATCGCGGTCGCGGAACGACCGGGCGAGCGGGTTCGCGCGCCGGCTCATCCCCGGCCCCCCGTCCGGCCGGCCCCCGGCCCGCCGGTCTGCCCGCCGGTCTGGTCGCCGAGGAAGAGGATCTGGACCATCGCCCGGAAGACCCGCTGCTGGTCGGGCGTCAGCCGCGCCTCCTCGGCGCTCACCGCCGGGTCCGGGCCCCGGCCCGTCCCGGCGGCCGGAGGCGGCGGCAGCCGCATCGGGAACGGGCACGTCTCGGCGTAGACGACGTTCATGCACAGGGCGTTGCCGCGGAGGAACTTGCCCCCGGACATGAGGGTCAGCAGCGCCTGCAGCGCGGACGGCAGCGCCTTGATCATCCGGTCGAGGTCGTCCATCCGGCTGTGCGCGACCTCCATCAGCTCCGACGTCCCGTCCACCAGCCGCCCGAGCCGCGGCGCGGCGTCGCCGAGCACCTCGTCGAGCCCCGAGGCCAGGCCCTCCAGCCGGACGGCCGCGTCCCCGATCGCGGCGCGGTTCTGCGCGAACGCCCGGGTGAGGCTCGTCAGGTTGTCGATGGTCTGCCCGATCTGCCGGTCCCGGGCGGCCAGCGCGTCGGTGACCGTCCGGTAGTCGGCGAGCATCTGCTGGACGGTCCCCGTCCGGGAGCTGAGCATCCGGAGGAGCGACGCCAGGTTCGCGGTCATCTGCCGGATCTCGTCCTGGTTGCCTTCGAGCGCGACCGCGAACGACCGGAGGATCGCGTTGACCTGCTTCGGGTCGATGCCGCCGAGCAGCGGCGCCAGGTCGTTGACGAGCGCGCCGAGGTCCGCCGCGGAGCGCGTGCGGGTCAGCGTCCGGCCGTCCGCCAGCATGACGGGGCTGGATCCGGTCTCCAGGTAGACCTCGCGGTTGCCGATGAGGTCCCGCCAGCGGACGACCGCCGCGGAGTCCTCCGGGAGCCGCAGCGACGCGCGGACCTCCATCCCGACCACCGCGCGGCCCTTCACCACCTCGACCGACTCGACCCGGCCGACCTTCGTGCCCGCGACCTTGACCGGGTCGCCCGGCCGCAGCCCGCTGACGTCGTCGAACCGGGCCCGCAGCGCCATCCCGGAGCCGAGGTCCGTGCCCGCGATCCGGAACGCCAGGTAGACGGTGAGCAGGGTGGTGACGACGCCGAACACCAGGAACCCGCGCGCGGCCCGGCCGTCCGGGAGCGCCCTGCGCCGCGCCATCAGTCGCCCTCCCGTCCGGCGGCGCGCGGGTCCTCGGGGATCGCCGGTTCGACCGGCCCGCAGATGCCCGGCAGCGTCTCGCAGAGCAGGGTGCTGGACTCGACGTGCACGGTCACCCGCGAGAGCAGGGTGCCGTGCGGGCCCGGGATGTTCGCGATGCCCGCGAGCTGGGTCAGGATGGAGCCGCTGCTGCTGATCAGGTCGGGGAAGACGCCGCGTTCGCGGTACAAGACGCCGACCGCCGGATCGGCCGCCCCGATGATCCGGCCGGGCGCCCCCGGGTCGGCGGCGAGGATCCGCTCGACGGTCCGCGCCGACTCGTCGAGGCCGGTGAGCAGCCGGCGGAACTCCTCCGGTTCGCCGGTGACGGCCGGCAGCACCGTGTCCAGGTCGGCGGCGATCCCGCCGATCTCCTCGCCGTGCTCGGCGGCCGTCGCGGCGAGCGCCCCGCCGTCCGCGACGGCCGCGCCGAGGTCGTCCGCGCGGCGCGCGGTGACGCCGAGGAGCGCCGCCGAGTCGTCGATCAGGCCGCCCAGCGTCCCGCCCCGGCCGCCGAGGCCGCCGCCGAGCGCCGCGGTGATCGTGGCGACGTCCCGCGGGCCGAGCGCCTCGAGCAGGTCGACGGCGGGCGCCGCGACGTCCGTGAGCTCCCGCGGGTCGGTCGTCCGCGCGATCGTCCCGCCGTCCGCGAGGAACGGGCCCGTCGCCTCGTCCCGTCCCGGCCGCAGGTCGACGTACTTCGGCCCGAACGCCGACAGCGGGACGATCGCGGCCTCCGCGGCGACCGGGACGCGGACTCCCGGGTCGACGCGGAGCGTCACCAGCGCGCGGCCCGCGCCGGTGAGGCGGATCGACGCGACCCGCCCCACGGTGACGCCGCGGATCCGGACGTCGGAGTGGTCGGTCAGGCCCTCGCCGGCGCGGCCGAACGAGGCGCGCAGATGGATCGACCCCGGATGCGTGTCGCGCGCGGCCAGGACGGACGCCGCGAGGCAGGCCGCGAGGACGGCCGCCCCGAGGGCGCCGAACCGGAGCCGGGAGCGCGGTGTCAGGTCGACGGTCTTCATCCCGTGAGGCTCACTGTTCCGCCGTCGCCCCAGAAGATGTAGGACAGCAGCAGGTTGGCCATGATGATCGTCACCATGGACTCGCGGATGGCCTGCCCGGTCGCCAGGCCGACGCCGACCGGGCCGCCGGCGGCGTTGTAGCCGCGGTAGCAGTGGACGAGCACGATGATCACCGTGAACACGACCACCTTGACGACGCTGTACAGCACGTCGATCGGCGGCAGGTAGAGGTGGAAGTAGTAGTCGTAGATCCCCGGCGAGATGCCGAAGAAGTGGATCGAGATCAGCCGGGTGGCGAAGAAGCTGGCGAACAGCGCCAGCAGGTACAGCGGCACCAGCGTGATCAGCGCGGCGGCGAGCCGGGTGCAGACCAGGTGGGCCAGCGAGTTGACGCCCATGACCTCCAGGGCGTCGATCTCCTCGGAGATCCGCATCGCGCCCAGTTCGGCGGTGAACGAGCCGCCGAGCTGGAAGATCAGCGCGACCCCGGCGATGATCGGGGTCACCTCGCGCACGTTGGCGTAGCTGGCGATGATCCCGGCGAGCGACTCGACGCCGACCCGCTGCAGCCCCGGGATGGCCTGGAGGCCGACCGTGGTGCCGGTGAAGAACGACATGAAGAAGATCACCACGACCATGCCGAGGCCGAGGACGACCGCGCCGACCCCGGCGCTGATGTCGCTGACCTGCGCGATGACCGTCTTCCGGTGCCGGCCGCGCGCGATGTCGGCGACCAGGTGGTGCAGCACCCTGCCGCAGAACACGACGAACTCGGCGAACTCCGGCGCCTGCCGCGGGCGGGCGCGGCGCAGGACGACGGCGGCGCGGTGCGGGACGAGGGCGGTCATCAGATCCTCGGGGGGAAGAGGCCGTACGCCAGGGTGGAGATCACGTAGTTGGCCGCGAAGACGAGCATCGCGGCGATGACGGCCGCGCGGTTGACCGCGCGGCCGACGCCGCTGGCGCCGTACCCGCAGGTCATGCCCTTCCAGCAGGCCACCGCCGCGGCGATGAAGCCGAACACCCACGCCTTGAACAGGGTGATCAGCAGGTCGGAGAGCCGCAGCAGCGACGTCGCCTCGCCGAAGTACGAGCCGGGCGTCACCCCGCCCCGCACGACGTTGAAGAAGAACCCGCCGGCGACGCCCGCCAGGATGATCAGCGAGCAGAGCATCACGCCGACCGTGCTGGCCGCCCACAGCCGGGGCGTCACCAGCCGGTGGACGGGGTTGATGCCCAGGACCTCCATGGCGTCCAGCTCGTCGCGGATCCGCCGGGAGCCGATGTCGGAGGTGATGGCCGACCCGGCGGCCCCCGAGATCAGCAGGGCCGCCGCCATGGGCGCCACCTGCGTCACCAGCGCCTGCACGACGGTGGCGCCGGTGCCCGATTCCGCCCCGATCTGCCGGACGATCTGGCCGACCTGCAGCGCGATGGTGCCGCCGAGCGGCAGCGCGATCAGCATCACCGGGAGCGTCGTGACGCGGGCGACGAACCAGCACTGCTCGACGAACTCGGCGCCCCAGCGGCGGACGTCCCACGTCTTGCGGAAGCCCTCGAGGGTGATGGCGAGCAGGACGCCGGTCTGCTCCAGTGCGCCGAGGGGCCGGCCCCGGCGTGCGCGAAGGCGGGCGGTCACCATGAGAAACAGTCGCTCCTCTATTGAGATCGACATTCTCGTTTTGGTGCAAGTCGTTCGCGGATACTTGATGTGTGATTTTCAACGCAGAGAGCGACAGTACACTCTGGCGCGAGTAGTACTGTCAAGGGGCTTCGCGGAAGTCGGCGCCGAAAAAAGCCACCGCTCGGCCGGCGGCCGGGCGGTGGGGGGTCGGTGAGGGCGACGCGGGACGGCGGCCGGCGGCGCCGGGACGGGCCGCCCCCGGTAGTGGTCGGCTCAGTTCACCGGCGACGCCGGGGATCCGGCGCCCGGCCGGGGCGGCCGGCGGCCCTCGGCGCAGCCGCGGGGTCCGGCTCACGTCCGGGCCGCGCCGCGGGCGCGCCGCGGCCCGGACGTGAGCCTCCCAGAAGCCCGCGGACCAGCGCCCGCGTGACGTGCCACATGAACCGCATCGCGCCCCCCGATCATGATCGCAATGAGAACGATCACGGCGCGGCCGTTCATTCCGTCAGACGTCGGCGAGCAGGACCGCCGGGTTCTCGACGAGGTCGGCGACGTGGCGCAGGAACCCGCCGGCGGCGCCGCCGTCGCAGACCCGGTGGTCGAAGGTCAGGGACAGCTGCGCCACCCGGCGCGGCACCACCGCGTCGCCGACCACCCAGGGGCGCCGGGCGACGCGGCCGACGCCCAGCAGCCCGGCCTCCGGATGGTTGATGATCGGGGTGGAGCCGTCGACGCCGAACACCCCGTAGTTGTTGAGGGTGAACGTGCCGCCGGTGAGGTCGCCGGGCGGCAGCCGCCCGTCCCGCGCGAGGCCGGTGAGCCGGGTCAGCTCGGCGGCGAGCCCCGCCGTCGTCAGCAGGTGCGCGTCCCGGACGACGGGCACGACGAGCCCCCGGTCGGTCTGCGCGGCGAACCCGAGGTGGACGTGCCCGTGCCGGACGATCTCGCCGCGCTCCCCGTCGACCGACGCGTTCAGCTCGGGGAAGCGCCGCAGTCCGTCCACGCAGATGCGGGCCAGCAGCGCCAGCAGCCCGATGCCGAGGTCGGGCCGCGCCTCCCGCAGCGCGTCCCGCGCCGCGAGCAGCCCGGTGGCGTCGGCGTCCACCCAGGTGGTGGCGTCCGGGATCTCCCGGCGGCTGCGGGCCGTCCGGTCGGCGACCGTCCGGCGCAGCCCGCGCAGCGGGATCCGCTCCGCCGCGAACCCGCCCGCGGCGACGGGCGGCGCCGACGCGGACGGTGCGGGCGGCGCGGGCGCGGACGGTGCGGTCGCGGACGGTGCGGGCGCGGCCGCCCGGGCGGCGACGGCCCGGTCGACGTCGCGGCGCAGGATCACCCCGCGCGGCCCGGTCGGGCGGACGTCCGCGAGGTCGACGCCGTGCTCGCGGGCGATCCGGCGGACGAGCGGGGAGATCACGCGGGGCGCGTGCCGCTCGGGCGGCGCGGCGGGCGCGTCCCGGGCGTCGCGCCGGGGGCCCCGGCGGCGCCCGCCCTTCCGGGCCGTGCGGCCGGTGCCGTAGCCGATCAGGACGTTGCCGGAACCGGCGCGCTCCTCCTCCCGGTAGCGGGCCGCGTCCGGGGACTCGCCCGGGGACCCGCCGGCGTCGCCGGGCGCGTCCGCGCCGACCTCGATGAGGGGTTCGCCGACCGCGAGCACGGCGCCCGCCTCGGCGTGCAGGCGGAGCACGGTCCCGGCGTAGGGCACCGGCACCTCCACGACCGCCTTGGCCGTCTCCACCTCCACCACGACCTGGTCGATCGCGACCGTGTCGCCGGCCGCGACCTTCCAGTCGACGATCTCGGCCTCGGTCAGCCCCTCGCCGAGGTCGGGCAGCCGGAACACCCGGCCCGTCGCGGTCGCCGTCACGACGCCTCCCGCGCGAGGTGGAGGAGGTCCGGCTCGTCGCCGAACTGCAGCCGGTCGACCGCGTCGAGGATCCGGTCGACGTCGGGCAGGTGCGCGTGCTCCAGGTGCGGCGGCGGATAGGGGATGTCGAAGCCGGTGACGCGCAGCACGGGCGCGGCCAGCGAGTGGAAGCAGCGCTCCTGCACGCGCGCCGCGATCTCCGCGCCGACCCCCGCGAACCCCTGCGCCTCCTGGACGACCACGCAGCGGCCCGTCCGGCGGACGGACGCCACGACGGTGTCGTCGTCGAACGGGACGATCGTCCGCAGGTCGACCACCTCGAGGTCGATGCCGTCGCGGGCCGCGGCCTCGGCGGCCTGCAGCGCCACCGGGACGGTCGGCCCGTAGGCGACGAGCGTCGCGTCGGCCCCCGCGCGCCGCACCGCCGCCCGTCCGAACCCGGCGGGGCGCCGGGCGGCGGCGGACGTCTCGTCCTTGGCCCAGTACAGCCGCTTGGGCTCCATGAAGACGACCGGGTCGGGGTCGGCGATCGCGTCGCGCAGCAGCCAGTAGGCGTCGTCGGGGGTCGCGGGGGTGACGACCTTCAGGCCGGGGGTGTGCGCGTAGTACGCCTCGCTGGAGTCGCAGTGGTGCTCGACGCCGCCGATGCCCCCCGCGTAGGGGATGCGGATCACGATCGGCAGCGACAGCAGGCCGCGGGTGCGGTTGCGGGTCTTGGCCACGTGCGAGGCGATCTGCTCGAACGCCGGGTAGGCGAACGCGTCGAACTGCATCTCCACGACCGGGCGGAACCCGCCCATCGCCATCCCGACGGCCAGGCCGACGATGCCGGCCTCGGCGAGCGGGGTGTCGAAGCACCGGTCGTCGCCGAACTCGGCGGTCAGCCCGTCGGTGATGCGGAAGACGCCGCCCAGCGGGCCGACGTCCTCGCCGAAGACGAGCACCCGCTCGTCCTCGCGCAGCGCGTCCCGCAGGGCCGTGTTCAGCGCCTGCGCCATCGTCAACGCGGTCATGTCACTGCTCCTCGGCGGCGAGTTCGGACGCCAGCAGGTCGCGCTGCTCGCGCAGCTGCGGGGTGGGCTCGGCGAAGACGTGGTCGAACAGCTCCAGCGGGTTCGCCCGGGGGTCGGCGTTCATCCGGTCGCGCAGGCGCGCGGCGAACTCCTCGGCGGCCTCGTCCGCGGCGGCGACGTCTCCGGGGGCGAGGAGGCCGCGGCCGCGCAGGTGGGCCTCCAGCCGGGCGAGCGGATCGGCGGCCGCCCACCGCTCGACCTCCTCGGCCGTCCGGTACCGGGTGGCGTCGTCGGCGTTGGTGTGGGCGTCCATCCGGTAGGTGTGGGCCTCCACGAGGAACGGGCCGCCGCCCGCCCGCGCGTCGGCCACGGCCGCGTCCAGGACGGCGAGGACGGCGACGAGGTCGTTGCCGTCCACCTGCTCGGACCGGACGCCGTAGCCGACGCCCTTGTACGCGAGCGCGGGCGCCGCCGTCTGCTTCGCCAGCGGCACCGAGATGGCGTACTTGTTGTTCTGCACGAAGAACACGACGGGGGCGTTCATGACGGCCGCGTAGTTGAGGGCCTCGTGGAAGTCGCCCTCGCTGGTGCCGCCGTCGCCGACGAACGCCATCACGACGCCGCCCCCGCCCTTGCGGCGCAGCGCGTCGGCCAGCCCGACCGCGTGGACGGTCTGCGTCGCCAGCGGCGTGCACTGCGGGGCGACCCGGACGGCGGCCGGGTCGTAGCCGCAGTGCCAGTCGCCGCGCAGCAGCGTGAGCACCTCGACGGGGTCCAGGCCGCGGGCGACCAGCGCCATCGAGTCGCGGTAGGTGGGGAAGAGCCAGTCGTCGCCGCGCAGCGCGAGGACGCCGCCGATCTGGCACGCCTCCTGGCCGCGGCTGGACGGGTAGACGGCGAGCCGCCCCTGCTTGGTGAGCGCGGTCGCCTGGACGTCGAAGCGGCGGCCCAGGACCATGCGGCGGTACGCCTCCAGCAGCCGCCCGCCCTCCGGCGCGGTGTAGCCCGCGGGCGGCTCGGCGGCCGTGCCGTCCTCGGCGACGAAGCGGACCGGGACGGGTGAGGGAAGCAGCCGGTCGGCCCCCGGTGGATGTGCGGCCACGGTCATGGGGTCGCTCCCTTTCACTGGACGCTTTTAAGGAGAGCGTCCGCCGTGTCGACCATCTGTTCAATACTTCGGGCACAATGAGCGACAAGTAAGTACTTGCGGGACGTATGGAGGGCCGAATGTCCAGCGACGAGGGTGGTGCGGGCGGTGCGCCGGGACGAATGGCCGGCGGCCCGCTGGACGCGGTGGACCGCGTGATCATCGCGGAGCTGCTGCGCGACGGGCGGATGTCGGTGCGGGCCCTGGCGGAGCGCGTCCACATCTCCCGCGCGAACGCGTACGCGCGGCTGACCCGGCTGACCGACGACGGGGTCATCACCGGGTTCACGGTGGAACTCGCCCCGCACAAGGCGGGCCTGGGCACCAGCGCCTACGTGTCGGTCACCATCGAGCAGAACTCCTGGCGGGAGCTGTCGGCCCGGCTGCGGGAGGTCCCGTACGTCGAGCACTTCGCGATGGTCGGCGGCGACTACGACGTCCTCGTGCTGGTGCGGGCGCCGGACAACGCGGCGCTGCGGCACGTGGTGCTGGAGTGCATTCAGGACATCCCGGGCGTCCGCGCCACCCGCACCTGGCTGGTGTTCGACGAGGCCCGCGGCCGCGGCGCCGGCTGGGGCGCGGACGGCGGCTGACGGCCGTCCCGCGGGCGGTCGGAGGGCACGGCTCCGCCCCGGCGCCGGGGGACCGGCGCCGGGGCGGGCAGGGGTCACTCGGAGGACTGCGGCCAGGTCTTGGCGACGAGCGTGAGCACGTCGTAGGTCGCGACCGGCTCGCCGTCCCGGTTCGCCACGACGGCGTCCCAGCGGACCTCGCCGTAGTCGGCGCCGGTGCGCGGCGTGATCTGCTTGACGGTCAGCGTCACCGCGATCGAGTCGCCCGCCTTGACCGGGGTGAGGAAGCGCAGCCCGTCCACGCCGAAGTTCGCCAGGACCGGCCCGGGCGCCGGGTCGACGAACAGCCCGGCGGCGAGCGACACCACGAGGTACCCGTGGGCGACGATGCCGCCGAACAGCGGGTTGCGGGCGGCGGCCTCCGGATCGGTGTGCGCGTAGAACGTGTCGCCGGTGAACTCCGCGAAGTGGGCGATGTCGTCGAGCGACACCGTGCGCGGCGCGGAGGCGATGGTGTCGCCGATCCGCAGGTCGGCCAGCGATTTGCGGAACGGGTGGACGCCGGACCCGGTGCGCTCGGCGCCGGTCGTCCACGTGCCGGTGACCGCGGTGAGCAGGTCGGGCGACGCCTGCACGGCGGTGCGCTGCATGTGGCCGAGGACGCCCCGGATCCCGCCGAGCTCCTCGCCGCCGCCCGCGCGCCCCGGCCCGCCGTGGACGAGCGCGGGCAGCGGCGACCCGTGCCCGGTGGACTCCTTCGCGTCGTCGCGGTCCAGCACGAGGACCCGCCCGTGCCACGGCGCCAGGCCGCGGACGACCGTGCGCGCGACGTCGGGGTCGTGCGTGACGACGGACGCGGCGAGGCTGCCGCGGCCCCGCGCGGCCAGCTCGACCGCCGCGTCGACGCCGTCGTAGGTCAGCACGGTGCTCACCGGCCCGAACGGCTCCACGTCGTGCGGCTCCGCGGCGCCCGGACGCGCGCGCAGCAGCACCGGCGTCATGAACGCGCCGCGCTCGGGGTCGCCGTCGAGCAGCGGGCCCGCGCCCGCCGGGTCCCCGGCGACCACCTCGGCCGCCGCCCGCAGCGCCTCGACGGCCTTGCGGACCTCGGCGCGCTGCGCGAGGCTCGCCAGCGCGCCCATCCGGACGTCGGCGTTGCGCGGATCCCCGACGGTGATCTTCGCGAGCCGGGCGGCGAGCGCCTCGATGACGGGCTCGGCCATCGGCTCGGGCACCAGCACCCGGCGGATGGCGGTGCACTTCTGCCCCGCCTTGACGGTCATCTCGGTGACGACGCCCTTGACGAACAGGTCGAACTCCGGGTCGTCCGGGCGGACGTCCGGCCCGAGGATCGAGCAGTTGAGGGAGTCGGCCTCGACGCCGAGCCGGACGCCGCCGTCCAGCACGTTCGGGTGGCGGCGCAGGATGCCGGCGGTGTGCGCGGAGCCGGTGAAGGCGACCGAGTCCTGGACGGTGAGCCGGTCGAGCAGCCCGTCGGGGCTCCCCGCGAGGAGCTGCAGCGCGCCCTCCGGCAGGATGCCCGACCCGATGATCTGCCGGACGGCGAGCTCGGTGACGTACGCGGTCTGGCCCGCGGGCTTGACGATCGACGGCAGCCCGGCGAGGAACGCGGGGGCGAGCTTCTCGAGCATGCCCCAGACCGGGAAGTTGAACGCGTTGATCTGCACGGCGACGCCCGGACGGGACGCGTACACGTGCCGCCCCACGAACGTCCCGCCCCGGCCGAGGCGCTCCAGGCCGCCGTCCAGGACGATCGTGTCGTTCGGCAGCTCGCGCACGCCCTTGCTCGCGTAGCCGAACAGCGTGCCGATGCCGCCGTCGACGTCGACGGCGGTGTCCCGGGAGGTCGCGCCGGTCCGCACCGACAGCGCGTACAGCTCCTCCTTGCGCTCGGTCAGGTGCTTGGCGAGCGCCTTCAGCAGGCCGGCCCGCTCGTGGAACGTCAGCGCGCGCAGCGCCGGCCCGCCGGTCCCGCGGGCGTACCGGACCATCTCCGCGACGTCCGGGCCGCGCCGCGCCAGCCGCGCGACCTCCTCGCCGGTCGCGGCGTCGAGCAGCGGTTCACCCTCGCCGTCCGCGCGGAACCAGCGTCCGGCGGCGTAGCTCTCCAGCAGTCGACTCACGCCTGTCTCCTCTCCGAGGCGGGCCCGCACCCCTCTTGCGCCGAGCGGCGGTCTCGTGTCACGTTATTACTGATCGAACGGTAAGTAAATACGCCGGGAGGACCAGTGACGACACGGGCGGAGCCGGACGCGGCGCTCCGGGCGGCGTTCGACGCGACGATCGGGCGGGGCGACCGCATCGAGCCCCGCGACTGGATGCCGGACGCCTACCGCAGGACGCTCGTCCGGCAGATCGCCCAGCACGCGCACTCGGAGATCATCGGCATGCAGCCGGAGGGCGCCTGGATCGGGCGGGCGCCGTCCCTGCGCCGCAAGGCGATCCTGCTGGCCAAGGTGCAGGACGAGGCCGGGCACGGGCTGTACCTGTACTCGGCCTGCGAGACCCTCGGCGTGTCCCGCGCCGAGCTCACGGACCTGCTGCTGGCGGGGAAGCAGAAGTACTCGTCGATCTTCAACTACCCGACCCCGTCCTACGCCGACGTCGGGACGATCGGGTGGCTCGTCGACGGCGCCGCGATCTGCAACCAGGTGCCGCTGTGCCGGACGTCCTACGGCCCCTACGGGCGCGCGATGATCCGCATCTGCAAGGAGGAGTCGTTCCACCAGCGGCAGGGCTACGAGCTGCTGATGACGATGATGCGCGGGACGGACGAGCAGCGCGCCATGGTGCAGGAGTCGGTGGACCGGTTCTGGTGGCCGTCGCTGATGATGTTCGGCCCGCCGGACGCGGAGTCGCCCAACAGCGCGCGGTCGATGGCGTGGGGGGTCAAACGCAACTCCAACGACGAGCTGCGGCAGAAGTTCGTGGACATGACCGTCCCGCAGGCCGAGGCGCTCGGCGTCACCCTGCCCGACCCGGAGCTGCGCTGGAACCCCGAGCGCGGCCACTACGACTTCGGCGAGCCCGACTGGGACGAGTTCGCGGCCGTCCTGCGCGGCGACGGGCCGTGCAACGCGCAGCGCATGGCCCACCGGCGCGCCGCCCACGAGGACGGCGCGTGGGTGCGGGAGGCGGCGACCGCGTTCGCGGAGCGGTCCGCCGAGGACGCGAGAGAGGGGGCGCGATGAGCGCCGACCGGCGGGAATGGCCGCTCTACGAGGTGTTCGTGCGCGGCAAGCGCGGCCTCAACCACGTCCACGTCGGCTCGCTGCACGCCCCGGACGACGTGCTGGCCCTGCGCCACGCGCGCGACGTCTACACGCGGCGCAACGAGGGCGTCAGCATCTGGGTCGTGCGCGCCGACGCCGTCACGGCGTCCAGCCCGGACGAGAAGGACCCGCTGTTCGCCCCGAACGGCGACAAGGTCTACCGGCATCCCACGTTCTACGACATCCCCGGCGACGTGCCGCACATGTGAGGGCGGACCGACCATGAACGACGACCAGACGACCGGCGGGCCGGGCGGCCTCTTCGCCGGCCTCGTCGAGGCCGACGACGACGCGTCGCAGTGGGCCTTCGGCACCGGCTTCGAGGACCCGCTCGCCGGCGTCGACACGACCGTCCCCGACGGCGCCGACCCGGCGGCCCTCGCCGCGTACTGCCTCATGCTCGGCGACGACGCGCTCATCATGTCGCAGCGGCTGGCGGAGTGGTGCAGCCGCGCCCCCGACCTGGAAGAGGACATCGCGCTCGCGAACATGGCCCTCGACCTGCTCGGCCAGGCGCGCCTGCTGCTGTCGCGTGCCGCCGCCGCCGACCCGTCCGTCGTCCCGGCGCTCCCGGCGGGCTCGCCCGTCCCGGCGGAGGACGCGCTCGCGTTCTTCCGCGACGCCGGGGACTTCCGCAACGTGCGGCTCGCCGAGGTCCCGAACGGCGACTTCGCGCACGTCGTCGTCCGCCTCCTGCTGTTCGCCACGGCCCGCCTCGCGCTGCTCGAGCGGCTCCGCGCGAGCCGGGACGGCGTCCTCGCCGCCGTCGCGGCGAAGGGCGCCAAGGAGGTCGCCTACCACCGCGACTGGGCGGGCCGCTGGTTCCTCACCCTCGCGCGGGGCACCGCCGAGTCGCGCCGCAGGCTGGTCGCCGCGCTCGGCGGGCTGTGGCCGCTCCTGCCCGAACTGTTCGCGCCCCACCCCGTCGAGACGTCTCTCGCGGCGTCCGGAGCCGGCGTCGACCCCGCGTCGGTGCGCGCGGCGGCGGACGCCGTCCTCGCGCAGGTCCTCGCGGTGAGCGGCGTCGAGCGTCCGGACGACGCCCCCGCGCCCGGCGGGACGCCCGGCCGCGACGGCGACCACACCGCCGCGCTCGGCCCGCTGCTCGCCGAGATGCAGGAGGTCGCGCGCGCCCACCCGACGGGGGTCTGGTGAACGCCCGCGACCGCGCCGCCGCGGCCGCCGCCGGGGTGCGGGACCCGGAGATGCCGATGCTCACCCTCGCCGACCTCGGCGTCCTGCGCGGCGTCGAGGTGGTCCCGGACGGGCGGGGCGGGGAGACCGTCGTCGCCTCGATCACCCCCACCTACACCGGCTGCCCCGCCATGGCGACGATGCGCGACGACCTCGTCCACCGGCTGAACGACGCCGGCTTCCCCCGCGTCGAGGTGCGCGTCGTCCTCGACCCGCCCTGGTCCAGCGACTGGATCTCCGAGCGCGGCCGGGCCGCGCTGCGGGAGGCCGGGCTGTCGCCGCCCGGCCCCGCCCGCCGCGCGTCCGGTCCCGTGGCGCTCACGCTCGGGCCGCCCCGGCGCGCGCCCGCCTGCCCGCGCTGCGGCTCGGCTGCCACCCGGCCGACCTCGGAGTTCGGCTCGACCGCCTGCAAGGCCCTCTACCGCTGCACCGACTGCCTCGAGCCCTTCGAGCACGTCAAGGAGATCTGAGATGCCCGCCACCGCGCCCGCGCCCGCCCGGGCCGCCGTCTTCCACCCGCTGGCCGTCGCGGCGGTGGACCGCCTGTGCGAGGACGCCGTGGCGATCACCTTCGACGTGCCGGCGGAGCTGCGCGACGTCTACGACTTCCGGGCCGGGCAGTCGCTCACCCTGCGCCGCGTCGTGGACGGCCGGGAGCACCGCCGGACGTACTCGATCTGCGCGCCCGCCGGCGCGGCCCCGCGCATCGGGGTCCGCGAGATCCCCGACGGGCTGTTCTCGTCCTGGCTCGTGCACGACGTGGCGCCCGGCACGCGCATCGAGGTGGGGCCGCCGACCGGGTCCTGGCGGGCCGACCCCGCGACGGGGGAGCGGCACCTGTGCGTCGCCGCCGGGTCCGGCATCACCCCGCTGCTGTCGGTCGCCTCGACCGTCCTGGCCCACCCGTCCGCGCAGGTGTCGCTGGTCTACGGCAACCGGACGAGCCGCACCGTGATGTTCGCCGAGGAGCTCGGCGACCTGAAGAACCGGTACGGGCCCCGGCTCCAGCTCGTCCACGTGCTGTCCCGCGAACCCCGCGACGCCGAGCTGTTCTCCGGACGGCTCGACCGCGACCGGCTGCACCGCCTGCTCACCGACGTCGCCCCCGCCGAGGTGTTCGACCACGTGTGGCTCTGCGGGCCGCACCCGATGGTCGAGGACGCCCGCGCCGTCCTCGCCGGCCTCGGCGTCCCGCCCGACCGCGTGCACGTCGAGCTGTTCTACGTGGACGCGCCCCCGCCCGAGCCCCGCCGGGCCGCCGGGGCGCCGTCCGGGGCGACGACCGAGCTGACCACGGTCCTCGACGGGCTGCGCACCACCTCGACCGTCTCCCGCGAGACGACGATCCTCGAGGGCGCCCAGGCGACCCGCGCCGACCTGCCGTTCGCCTGCAAGGGCGGCGTCTGCGGGACGTGCCGCGCCGTCGTCCGCGAGGGCGAGGCCGACATGCGCCGCAACCACGCGCTCGAGCCGGCCGAGGTCGACGCGGGCTTCGTCCTCACCTGCCAGACGTTCCCGGTGGGCGGGCGCGTGACCGTCGACTACGACGCCTGACCGCGGGCCCGGACGCCCGACCGTGGACCCGGACGCCCGACCGCCGCCTACGGCGTCCGGCCGCCGCGCGGCCGGAGGCCGTCGAAGGCGATCGTGGTGATCGCGTCCGCGACCGTCGCCGGGTCGTACGCGCCGTCCGCGCGGTACCACTCGACCAGCGAGTTCACCATGCCGAACAGCAGCCGGCTCACCAGCGGCGGCGGCAGGTCGGCGCGCAGGGCGCCCTCGGCGGCGGCGTCCGCGACGAGCGCGGCGAGCCGCTCGTCCAGCCGGCGCCGCCGGTCGAGCGCCGCCAGCTCGACGCCGCTGTTGCCCCGCACCCGCAGCAGCAGCGTGACGGACGGCTGGTGCGCGACCAGCACCTCGACGCTGTGCCGGACGACCTCGCGCAGCCGCTCGTACGCCGTCCGCCCGGCCCGCTCCTCCGCCGCCGCGGTGACCACGGCCGTCAGCTCGTCGAGGGCGTCGTCCAGGGCCTGCCCGAGGAGCTGCTCCTTGCCGGTGACGTGGTGGTAGATCGCCGGTTTGGTGAGCCCCAGCTCCCTGGCCAGGTCGCCCATGCTCGTGGCGTCGTACCCCTTGCGGTTGAACAGCTCCACCGCGGTGCGCAGGATCGCCGCCTGGTCGTACCCGGGACGCCCGCGCCGGCGGCGCGGCGCCGTTCCGTCGGGCCCGGTCGTCGTCATCCGTGCAGCATATGACCTGTCCCGTACGCCCCATCATTCGATACCGATACGAGATTCTCCCGGAATCTGAGAATCGTACGCTTTCGCCTCCGGAAAAAGGGAGGCCGAGTGGAAGTCGTGCGCACCGAAATCGATGGGGTGCCCGTGTTCTGGACCGGGGGAGGGACCGGCGGCGACGAATACCGGGCCGCCCTGGTGTTCCGGGTGGGACGGGCCGACGAGACCCTCGCGCGCGGCGGTCTGACCCATCTCGTCGAGCATCTGGCGCTGCACGCCGTCGGCGAGACGGAATACCACTACAACGGCGCCGTGGACACGAACACCACCATGTTCGTCACCCACGGTGAGGCCGGGAAAGTGGCGGCGTTTCTGACGTCGCTCTGCGATTCGCTGCGCGAACTGCCCGTGGACCGGCTCGACGCGGAGAAGAAGATTCTGCGCACGGAGGCCGAAAGCCGCGACACCGGGCTCGCCGGGCAGATGCTGCTGTGGCGCTACGGCGCCGCCACCTACGGCCTGCCCGCGTACGACGAGCACGGCCTGGCCGCCCACACGGCCGAGGACGTCCAGGCGTGGGCGGCGCACTGGTTCACCAGGCAGAACGCCGCGCTCGCCATCGTCGGGGGGCCGCCGCCCGACGGGCTGGCGCTGCGCCTCCCCGACGGGGAGCGGCGGCCCCTTCCCGCACCGTCCAGCGCCCTCCCGTACACGCCCGCCTACTTCACGGCGAACGTCAAGGGCGTCGCGCTGAACGGCGTCGTGCCGCGCACGATCGCGGGCACCCTCTACGCCGGCGTCCTGAGGCGCCGCCTCCACCGCGTGCTGCGCCGCGACGGCGCGCTCAGCTACACCACCGACGTCGACTACGCGCCCCGCGACGGCGACACCGCGCACATCACCGCGTTCGCGGACGGGCTCGCCGAGGTGCGCCCGGAACTGGCGGAGCGGTTCCTCGCCGAGTTCGACCGCATGGCCGCCGAGCCCGTCGGCGCGGACGAGCTCGCCGAGGTCGCGGACGCGGCCCGCACCCGCGCCGCGTCCGACGACGGCCGCGCCGCGCGGGCCGTCGCGCACAGCGTGGACGAACTGCTCGGGCACCGGTCCCAGACCGTCGAGCAGTACCTCGCCGACCTGGACGCGGTCAAGCCGCAGGACCTCCAGGACGTCGGCCGCGCCGTCCTGGACGGCGCCCTGCTGATGCTGCCGCACGAGCAGGAGCCGGGCGACGCCCGGTTCCGGCCCGCCCCGACCGCCTCGACGATCGCGGTCGACGGCCGCGTCCACACCCGTCCCGACGAGCCGCGGCTGAGCCTCGTCGTCGGCCGGGAGGGCGTGACGTCCCTGACGGGCCCCGAACTGCGCACCGTCCGCCACGACGCGTGCGCCGCGGTGCTGGCCTGGCCGGACGGCCTGCGGGTGCTCATCGGCCTGGACGGCCTCACCGTCGCCGTCGAGCCGAACCTGTGGGCGGACGGCGCGCGCATCGTCGCCGAGATCGACCGGCACGCGCCCGCCGGCGCGGTCGTGCGGATGCCCGCGCGTCCCGCCGAGCACGTGCCCGAGCGTCCGGAGGCCGCCCCCGCGCCCGAGGAGGACCCGCTCGCGGCGGAATCGCCGCTGACCCGGGCCGTGGCGGCCGTCCGCGGCCTGCGGGGCCGGATCGGGTCGAAGCCGGGCCCCGCCTGGGACGACGCCGCGCTGGCGGCGGCGCTGCCCGCCGTCCGGGGCGGGGACCTGCGCCCCGGCCTGGACCTGCTGGCCCGCAGCCGCGACGACGCCGAGGCGCGCTCGCTGTACGTGGAGAACCTCACCGACGCGGCGCTCGGCCGCGGCGCGGACCTCGCGCGGCTCGCCGCCGACGCCCCCGGCGACCCGGACGTGCAGCTGTGGCTCGGCGCCGTCCGCGTCGGCGAGGCGTGGAAGGCGCGCACCGGGTACCGGGCCGAGTACATCACGCGGGAGCGGTTCGCCCGGTTCTGGCGGCTGCTCGCCCTCGCCGGGGGACCGCTGCAGAAGGCGGCCGAGCTGCTGCCGGCCGACCCGGTGCCCTGGGACCACCTCCAGCGGTACGGCAACGGCCTGCAGCTCGAGCGGCACGAGCTCGACCGGATGTGGGACGAGCTCAAGGCGCGGCACCCGTCCCTGTACGCCGGGCATGTCACTCGCGTGCAGATCCTGTGCGCGAAGTGGAAGGGCTCGGACGCCGAGGTGCTCGGGTTCGCGGAGCGGACCGTCGCCGACGCCGAGCCCGGGGACCCGGTCACCGCCGTGCTGACGACCGCGCACATGGAGGTCGCGCCGGACGAGAGCTGGGAGATGCTCGACGCCTACATGGCCCGGCCGGAGGTGCACGCCGCCGTGGTCGGCGCGGCCGACCGCTGGCTCGCCGCGCACCGGCCGCACCCCCGCGATCTGGAGGCCCACCACTTCTTCGGTGCCGCGTTCTTCCGCGCGGGCGACCGCGAGCGGGCCCGCCGCCACCTGTCCCGGGTCGGCCGCACCGCACCGCCCCTGCGCGCCTGGGGGTACGCGCCCGATCCGGACCGGCTGCTGGCGCGGGCCCGCCGCGAGGTGGGCGCCTGACGCACGAGCCCGAGGACGCCCGACAAGCGCCCGTCCGCACGCCGATCAGCGCGTGCGGGCGGGCGCTTCGCGCTGGTCGGAGCGACGTTCGTCGGTAAAAACCCGGTTACTTCCCTCTTTCCGGCTTGACCGTAATGAGCAAACAGCAGATACAGTGCGCCTCAGAAATAGCAACGCTGTTGCGATAAACGCAACAGAGAGGTGGTCGCGTTGGGCGAGCCGGGACGCGGTACGGCCAAGACCCTCGATCGGGGGCTGCTGGTGCTGCTGGCCTTCCAGCATCGGACGGAGTGGGGGGTCAGCGAGCTGGCCAGGGAACTGGGGCTCGACAAGGCGGTCGCGCACCGGCTGCTGACCACGCTCGCGCACCGCGGGTTCGTGCTCGCCGACCCCGACACCCGGCGGTACCGGCTCGGCGTCGCGGTCGGCGTGCTCGCCCGGGCGGCGGAGCGGGGCGGCGCGCTGGAGGCCGCGGCCCGGCCGCTGCTCACCGCGCTGGCCCGCGAGCTGGGCGAGAGCGCCGTCCTCAACGTTCCGCACGGCGCCGGGTACCGGACGGCGCTGGCGGTCGACGCCGCCGGGCCCATGCGGTACTCGGCGATCGTGGGGGAGACGCTCCCGGCCCACGGCGGGGCCGCCGGGCACGCCATCTTCGCGTTCTACCCGGACGACGACGTCCGGCGGCTGCTGGGCGCGGGACCGCTGGAGCGGTTCAGCGACACCACGGTCACCGACCCGGACGGGCTCCGCGCGCTGTACGCGCGGGTCCGCCGGGACCGGGTCTCGATCTCGCACGGCGAGTACGACCTCAACGTCACCTCGGTCGCGGCGCCGGTGTTCGCCGCCGGGGAGGTCGTCGGCTCGCTGGTCGTGATCGGCCCGCACCACAACGTCACGGAGAAGATCGACACCACCATCGCGAGGGTGCGCGGGGCGGCCGAGTCGCTGACCCGCCTGCTCGACGGCGGCGGGGCCGAAGAGTAGCGAGGAAGAGTCCTGTGACCATGCGATCGCTGAAGGGGGCGGCCCTGCACGGGCCGGAGGCGCACCCCCGCGCGCACGAGCCGGTCGTCCTGATCCTCACCATCGTGCTGTCGGTGCTCGGCGCGCTGATCGGCCTGCACCTGGTGACCACGCTCGGCATCTCGGCCAACACCTCGGTCATCGGGGCGCTGATCGCGATGCTCGTGGGGCGGATCCCGGCGCGGAAGCTGCGGGAGATGCGGTCGGTGCACCGGCAGAACCTGGTGCAGAGCGCCATCTCCGGCGCCACGTTCGCCGCCGCGAACTCGCTGCTGGTGCCGATCGGCGTCCCGTTCGTCCTCGGCCGCCCCGACCTGGTGTGGCCGATGCTGCTGGGCGCCGGGATCGGCCTGTTCGTCGACTCCCTGGTGCTGTACCGGGTGTTCGACTCGAAGCTGTTCCCGGCCCGCTCCACCTGGCCGCCCGGCGTCGCGGCGGCGGAGACGATCGTCGCCGGGGACGAGGGCGGCCGCAAAGCCGTCGTGCTGGGCATCGGCGGGCTCGTGGGCTTCCTCGGCTCGTTCGTCAAGGTCGCCGGCAACGCGCTGCCGTTCTCGGCGGCGGGCGTCGCGCTGATCGGCAACATCTGGGCGCTCGGCATGTTCGGCGTCGGGCTGGGCGTGAACCAGTACGGCCAGGAATGGTTCGACATCGACCTCAACGAGATGTACATCCCGCACGGCTTCATGGTCGGCGCCGGGCTCGTCGCCCTCCTGCAGGCCGTGATCCTGCTCGTCCGCAGGCAGCAGGACGGCAACGAGGACGAGGACGGGGACGGCCGGACGGCCGTCGGCGCGCGGACCGGCGAGGCCATGCAGACCACGGTGGACGAGAACGGGCTGCGGCGGGCGCTCACCCAGGGGTACGTCCTGTTCGTGCTCGGTGCGCTGGCGGTCGCGCTGACCGGCGGGATCCTCGGCGAGCTGTCGGTGGTCGAGCTGGTCGGCTGGTGCCTGCTGGCGGGGTTCGCCGCGCTGGTGCACCAGCTGATCGTCGGCCTGGCCGCGATGCACTCGGGCTGGTTCCCGGCGTTCGCGGTCACGCTGATCTTCATGGTGCTGGGCCTGGTCATCGGGATCCCGACCGTGCCGCTGGCGCTGTTCGTCGCCTACATCGCCGCGACCGGCCCCGCGTTCGCCGACATGGGCTACGACCTGAAGGCGGGCTGGATCCTGCGGCAGGGCGGCACCCCGTACCGGCTCGTGGAGCGGGCCGGGCGCAAGCAGCAGTACATCGCGCAGCTCGTCGGCTTCGGCGTCGCGCTCGCGGTGGTCGCGGTGACCTGGAGGTCCTACTTCGAGGGCGGTGAGATCCCGCCGGTGTCGAAGGTGTACGCCGACACCGTCGCGGGCGGCCTCACCGACACCTCCACGCTCACCAACATCCTGATCTGGGCGGTCCCCGGGGCGCTCATCCAGTTCATCGGCGGACCGGAGCGGCAGATGGGCGTGCTGCTGGCCACCGGACTGCTGATCCTCACCCCGTACGCCTGCTGGTTCGTGCTCGGCGCACTGGCCTTCAGGATCATCTGGGCCCGGGTGCGCGGACCCGAGGCCGCGAGCGGCGAGCTGAACCTGATCGGTTCGGGTCTGATCGCCGGAAGCTCGCTCACCGATGTCAGCCGCGTAGTGAAGGGATAAGGCGCACAGTGGAAGTGACCAGCCGGATCGAGTCCCGGCCCGAGTACCTGTCGTACGAGGCCGCGCTCGGCGCCCGCAAGCTCGTCGAGGAGATCATGCTCGTCAAGCCGGGCGAGGACGTGGTGATCACCGCCGACAGCTCCACCGACGCGCGGGTCGTGGACGTCACCGCGCAGGCCGTCGCGGCGGCCGGGGCGACGCCGACCGTCGTGTGGTACCCGACGCGGCCGTCCTCGGCGATGGAGCCGCCCGGCCCCGTCGCGGGCGCGGTCGCCCGGTCGCAGGTGTGGATCGAGTACGCGCTGGCGTACATCATGCACTCGGACGCCTTCCGCGCGGCGATGGCGCAGGGGACCCGCTACGCGAACCTGACCGGCATGGACGTCCAGATGCTCGTCGACACCGTGGCCCGGGTGGACTTCCAGGGCACGATCGACCTCGGCAAGGCGCTGGTGGGCCTGCTGGAGAAGGCCGACGAGGTGCGGATCACCACCCCGGCGGGCACCGACCTGCGGGCCCGCAACGGCGGCCGGCCGATCAACCTGCGCGGCAAGCCCGCCGAGAAGCCGGGCGAGACCGTCATGCTGGCCGGGCAGATCTCCTGGAACCCTCTCGAGGAGACCCAGGAGGGCGTGCTGGTGTTCGACGGCGCCGTGTGGCCGCCGAACGACCTGGGGCTGATCCGCTCGCCCATCCGGATGGAGGTCGAGGAGGGCACGGTGACCTCGATCGAGGGCGAGGGCACCGACGCGACGGTCTTCCGCCGCTGGATGGAGGACCAGGCGGCGTCCGCGGACGACCCGGAGGTCGGCCGCAACATGTACCGGATCGCGCACTGGTCGCTCGGGTTCAACCCCGGCGTGACCAAGCCGACCGGCCGGATCGTGGAGGACGAGCGCATCTTCGGCTGCGTCGAGCTCGGCCTCGGCACGAAGGGCGCCTGGATCGGCGGCGACCCGTTCCTCGCCCCCGCGCACACCGACGGCAGCCTGCTCAACCCGTCCATCTACCTGGACGGCGAGGCGATCGAGATCGAGGGCCGCTACGTGCACCCCGACCTCGTCGAGATCTGCCGCCGCCTCGGGATCCCGGGGTACTGATGATCACCGGAACGTTCCGGCAGCGGGGGCTGGTCTGCACCGACCACGTCGTCGAGGTCCCGCTCGACCACGACCGCCCGGACGGCCCGCGCATCGAGGTGTACGCGCGCGAGGTGGTCGCGGCCGCCAAGGCCGGCGCCGACCTGCCCCGGCTGCTGTTCCTGCAGGGCGGCCCCGGCGGCAAGGCGGTGCGGCCCGCGTCCAAGAGCGGCTTCGTCGGGCGGGCGCTGGACGACCACCGCGTCGTGCTGCTCGACCAGCGCGGCACCGGCCGCTCCGCGCCCGTGAACCGGCGCACCCTCGCCCGCGTCGGCGGCCCGGCCGAGCAGGCCGCGTACCTCGCGCACTTCCGCGCCGACGCGATCGTCCGGGACGCCGAGGTCCTGCGCCGGGAGCTCAACGGCGGGCGCCCGTGGACGACGCTCGGGCAGAGCTACGGCGGATTCATCACGCTGGCGTACCTGTCGCTGGCGCCCGAGGGGCTGCGGCGGTCGTTCGTCACGGGCGGGCTGCCGGCGATCACCGGCACGGCCGACGACGTCTACCGGCTCACGTTCGACCGGACGCTGGAGAAGAACGAGGAGTACTTCGCCCGCCACCCCGGCGACCGGGAGCTGTGCGCCCGCATCGCCGAGCATCTGCGGACGCGCGACGTGCGGATGCCCACGGGGGAGCGGCTGTCGCCGCGCCGCTTCCAGGGCCTGGGCCTCGGGCTCGGCACCCGGGCGGGCTTCGACTCGCTGCACTTCCTCCTGGAGGAGGCGTTCGTGGAGGGCCCGGAGGGTCCCGAGCTGTCGGACACTTTCCTCGCGGGCGTGCACGACGCGACGAGCCTGGCCGCCCGTCCGCTCTACGCGCTGTTCCAGGAGCTGATCTACGCGCAGGGGCGGGCGGCCAACTGGGCCGCCGAGCGCGTCTACCGGCAGCGTCCGGAGTTCGACCTGGACGGCGGCGCGCCGTTCGCCTTCACAGGTGAGACGTACTACCCGTTCCACTTCGCCGAGGACCCGGCGCTCGTACCGCTGCGCGAGACCGCGGAGCTGCTGGCGGCGAAGGACGACTGGCCGCACCTGTACGACGCGGGCCGGCTCGCCCGCAACGAGGTGCCCGTCTACGCGGCGATCTACCACGACGACATGTTCGTCCCGCGCGAGTTCTCCCTGGAGACGGCGCGCGCGGTGCGCGGGCTGCGGCCGTGGATCACCAACGAGTACGAGCACGACGGGCTGAAGGAGGGCACCGCCGTCCTCGACCGCCTGCTCGGCATGGCCGAGGAGGACGGCGTCTAGGATCGGGCGATCGTGTCGGGGGAGGCGGCCGCACGGCCGCCTCCCTTCGCCGTCTGCGGGGGCGGCGAAGGCCGGGGCGAACGGGCCGTTGCTCTTTATGGCACCGAGTGCCATCATGCTCGTACCGCTTATCGGCCCGGCCTTCCGCCGGTGCGCGACCTGTCCCTTCGGCCGTACGCCGCGCGTCGCCGGGCCGCCCGACCTGGAGGTTTCGCATGGGACGTTTGACGGGCAAGGTCGCCTTCATCACCGGTGCCGCGCGCGGGCAGGGACGGGCGGAGGCCGTCCGGCTCGCCGCCGAGGGCGCCGACGTCATCGCGATCGACCTCGTGGAGTCGGCCAGCCCGTACGTCCGCTACGAGCCCGCCACGCAGGCGGAACTGGACGAGACGGTGAAGCTCGTCGAGGAGCTGGGCCGCCGGATCGTCGCGCGCAAGGCCGACGTCCGCGACCTGCCCGCGCTGGAGGCGGCCGTCCGGGACGGCGTCGCCGAGCTGGGCCGCCTCGACATCGTGGTCGCCAACGCGGGCATCGTGAACTACGGCCGCACCTGGGAGATCACCGAGGAGCAGTGGCAGGACCTCATCGACGTCAACCTCACCGGCGTGTGGAAGACGGTCAAGGCGACGGTGCCGGTGCTCATCGAGCAGGGGCAGGGCGGCTCGGTCATCATCACCAGCTCGGTGGCGGGCTCGAAGGGGCTGCCGTTCCTCGCCCACTACGCCAGCTCCAAGCACGGCGTCGTCGGCCTCGCGAAGGTGCTGGCCAACGAGCTGGGCGAGCACGACATCCGCGTCAACACGGTCCACCCGCACGGCGTCGCCACCGGCATGAACGACGGCTCGATGAAGGACTACCTCGAGCAGTCGCCCATGCTCGGCCCCATCTACATGCCGGCGCTGCCCTACCAGGTGGTCCAGCCCGAGGACATCGCGAACATGGTCGCGTTCCTGGCGTCCGACGAGGGCAGGTACGTCACCGGCTCCCAGCTCCGCGTCGACATGGGCAACATCAACCGCTGACCCGGCGCGCCCGCCGCACCGCGGCCCGCGCCGCGGCTCTCGCCCACCCGCCGGCCCGGGCGGCCGAGAGCCCCTCCGGGAACCGGACGTCCGGGCGCAGCGGCGCCGCCGACCGCGCGCGCGCCGACGCGGCCGTCACCCCCGAGCCGTACGCGGCGTCCTCGGCGAGCCGCAGCACCGCGTACCGGACCGGATCGACGTCCGGGCGCTCCCGCAGCCACTCCAGCGCGATCGGCGCGAGCATGGCCGCCGCCGCCGCGCGGGCGGTGCGGCTTCGCGGGGCCGCCGCCAGGACGAGCAGCCCGGCGGGCCACCACTCGCGGCGCAGCGCGTGCCCCAGCGCGGCGGCGTCCGCGAGGACGCCCTTGCCGACGATCGCGGCGGCCAGGCTCCAGTCGGCGGGCAGCCGCGCCAGCCGCCGCGCCAGCAGCGCCGCCGCGACCGCCGCGCAGGCCGCGGCGGTCCCCGGACGCCCCCGCGCGAGCAGGCCCAGCACCGCGAGGTTCCACGCCGACGGGCGCGCCGGCGCGAGCCGCCCCGGATGCCGCCGCGCCAGGTCCGCGGCGGACGTCCCGTACTCGTGCCGCCGCCGCGCCCAGTCCACCGGGTGCAGCCGCGACGTGTGCGCGACCCGCGCGCCCGGCTCGTACCGGACGTTCCACCCCAGGTCGCCGAGCCGCCAGACGAAGTCGACGTCCTCGCCGAGCCGCAGCTCCTCGTCGAACGCCCCGCCGGGCCCGAGGCCGCGCGCCGCCGCGACCCGCACCAGCAGCGTCGCCGTCGGCACGAACCCGAGCCGGCCGCCCGGGCGCACCAGCGCGGGCCGGACGCCCATGTCGAGCGCCGACCGGGCGGTCTCGTAGCGGGCGAGCAGCCGGGCGTCGCCGGGGTCCGGACGGACGCGCGGCGCGACGGCCGCCACGCGCGGATCGTCGAAGTGCGGGACGAGGACGTCCAGCCAGCCCGCCTCGGGGCGGCAGTCGGAGTCGACGAACGCGGCGAGCGGCGTCTCCACCAGCCGCAGGCCCGTGTTCCGGGCGGCGGCCGGGCCCCGGTTGACGGGGTGCCGCACCAGTCGGGCCCCGGCGGCCTCGGCGACCCGGCGCAGCGGCCCGGGATCGGGCGAGGCGTCGTCCACGACGATCACCGGGACGCCCTCGACCGCCGCCAGGCACCGCACCAGCTCGTCGGCCCGCCCGTACGCGGGGATCACCACGGTCACCCCGTGCGGCCCGGGGCGCGGCGCCGGGACGGGGCGGGCCAGCCCGTGGTCGAGCAGCAGCCGGGCCACCGCCCGGCCGACCGGGGAGGGATCGGCGAGCCCGCGCCCGCCCGCGCGGTGCAACGCCGCCAGGTGCGGTCGGGCGGCGTCGGCCGGGCGTACCACCTTCCACGGCGCGCCTCCGGTCGCCACGCGGCCGCCCGACCACAGCGACGTCCCCTCGTCCAGCACGATCGGGAAGCCGGCGGGCAGGGGGAAGCGCCGCGAGGCGCTCATGTCGCCGCCCCGGGGTCGAGGAGCCGGCCGCGCGCGTCGGCGCGCCCGGCGCCGATCCGCCGGACGACCGCCGCCACCATCGCGTCCACGATCTCCCGTCCCCGCTCGGCCGACGCGCCCGCCGGGTCGCCGAGGACGCCCGACGGCGCCACCGCCCGGACGCCCCGGGCGACCAGCTCGGGCAGCAGCTCGGCGATCGGCCGGGTGTCGCCCGCGACCGCGCGCGACGGCCGGACGAGCTCCGGCGCGAGATGCAGCATGACCGACGTCTCGGTGAGTCCGGCGTGCGCGTCGCCGCCGGGGACGCCGCAGCCGACCCAGCCCGCGTCGTGCCCCTCGGCGCGCATCCGGCCCGCGGCGGCGTCGAGCGCCGCGGCGTTGCCGCCGTGCCCGTTGACGAAGACGACCCGCCCCGCCCACAGCGCGAGGGACCGCACGGTCTCGACGAGGACGAGCTCGAGCGCGTCCCGTCCGATCGAGACCGTGCCGGGGAAGCCCGCGTGCTCGCCGCTGGACCCGTACGCGAGGGCGGGCGCGACGAGCACGGGGCCGCCGAGCGCGTCGGCCGCGCGCTCGGCGACGGCCCGGGCGACCACCGTGTCGGTGTTCAGCGGCAGGTGCGGGCCGTGCTGCTCGGTCGACCCGACCGGCACCAGCACCGGCGGCCGCTCCCGGACCTCCGGCCACGCGGCCCCGGCCAGGTCCCGCACGTCAGCCCTCCCCGCCGCCCAGCGTCAGCGCGAACCCGGGCGGGATCACCAGGTCGGACGGCGCCAGGTCGCGGACGGACGCGTGGCCGAGGCCCAGCACGGCGGAGTCGAGGCCGCCGCGCATGATGTCCAGCACGTTCTCCACGCCGGCCTGCCCGTTCGCCGCGAGGCCCCACAGGTAGGCGCGGCCGATCAGCACGGCGCGCGCGCCGAGCGCGAGCGCCTTGGCGACGTCCCCGCCGCGCCGCACCCCGCCGTCCAGCAGGACCTCGATCTGGTCGCCGACCGCCTCGGCGACCGACGGCAGCACCCGGATCGTCGCGGGCGTGGTGTCGAGGTTGTTGCCGCCGTGGTTCGACACCGACAGCGCCGTGACCCCCGCGTCCACGGCCCGCTTCGCGTCGTCTACGCGGGTGACGCCCTTGAGCATGAACGGGCCGCCCCACTCCTTGCGCATCCACGCCACGTCCTCCCAGGTGGGCGGCGGGGTCTGCATCCACTCGCCGTACGCGCCGAAGAACGTGGGCGCGGTCCCGCCGGGCGCCCGGAGGTTGGGGGTCGTCAGGTCCGGGATGCGCCCGGTCTTGGCGAACCGCCACAGCCAGCCCGGGTGGGGCAGGACGCCCGGCGCCAGCTTCGCCATCGTCTTCAGGTCGACCTTCTCCGGGATCATGGGGCTGCCCCAGTCCCGCCCGTTGGAGAACGACCAGTCGAGCGTGGCGATGAGGGCCTTCGCCCCGGCGCGGCGCGCGCGGTCCATGCGCTGCACCATCGCGTCCCGGTCGCCGCTCCAGTACATCTGGAAGAAGACGTTCGGGTTGGCCTCGGCGACCTCCTCCACGGGCTTGCTCGCGAACGAGCTGAGCCCCATGATCACGCCGCGGTTCGCGGCGGCCCGCGCCACCGCGACCTCGCCGTCGGGGTGCACGGCCTGCACGCCGGTGGGGGAGATGACCACCGGCATGGACGTCTCCACGCCCATCACGCTCGTGGACAGGTCGCGCTGCGCGCGGTGGCCCGCCACGCGGGGCGCGAACCCGAGGTCGCCGAACGCCTTGCAGTTGTCGCCGACCGTCCGGCCGCGCTCCGAGCCCGCGACCAGCGCCCCGTAGACCATGTGGGGCAGCCGCCGCTTGGCGCGGCGCTGCGCCTCGGCCACGGTCTCGAACCACGGGTTCTGGAACATGTCGTCTCCTGGGGGAAAGGGTCAGGTGATCCGCAGCCCGGCGAGGGGGTTCTCCTCGCAGGCGCTGACGGGCGGGCGGTCCATGTCGGCGCGCCGCCCCAGCCGGACCAGGACGGGCTCCCGGCGGCGGGGCGGCGAGGTCCGGTGCGAGTGGTCGCCGGACGGCTTCGGGATGCCCGACCGGTCCTCGGGCCGTCCGGCCAGCAGCTTCTCGCCGTGGCCCTGCACGCACTCCGGGTCGGGCCCGTCCAGCGGGAGCCCGGTGAAGAACTTCGCGGCCATGCAGCCGCCCTTGCAGGTGTCGTAGAAGCCGCACGAGGCGCAGGCGCCGCCCGTCTGCGGCTCCCGCAGGCCCGCGAACAGTTCCGACTCGCGCCACACCCGCGCGAACCCGCCGGGCTCGCGGACGTTCCCCGCGAGGAACTCGTCGTGGATGGCGAACGGGCACGCGTACACGTCCCCGACGGGGTCGATGAGGCACACCACGCGCCCCGCGCCGCACAGGTTCAGCCCCGGCAGCGACTGGCCGTAGGCCGAGAGGTGGAAGAACGAGTCGCCGGTCAGCACACGGTCGCCGTGCGCGAGGAGCCAGTCGTACAGCTCGCGCTGCTGCGCCTGCGTCGGGTGCAGCTCGTCCCACACGTCCGCCCCGCGCCCGGACGGGCGCAGCCGCGTCAGCCGGAGCTGCGCGCCGTACTCGTCGGCGATGGCCTTGAAGGCGTCCATCTGCGGGATGTTGTGCCGCGTGCAGACCACCGACAGCTTGAAGTTCCGCATGCCCGCGTCGGCGAGGTTCCGCATGGCGCGCATCGCGGTTTCGTACGACCCCGCGCCCCGCACCGCGTCGTTCACCTCGGGCGTGGCGCCGTCCAGCGAGATCTGGACGTCCACGTAGTCGTTGGCGGCCAGCCGCCGGGCGACCTCGGGCGTGATGCGGACGCCGTTCGTGGAGAACTTCACGCCCACATGGTGAGCGGTGGCGTAGTCGAGCAGCTCCCAGAAGTCGGACCGGACCGTGGGCTCGCCGCCCCCGATGTTGACGTAGAAGACCTGCATGGCCTCCAGCTCGTCGATGACGGCCTTCGCCTCGGCCGTCGAGAGCTCGCGCGGGTCGCGGCGCCCCGAACTGGACAGGCAGTGCGCGCACGAGAGGTTGCAGGCGTAGGTGAGCTCCCAGGTCAGGCAGATCGGCGCGTCGAGCCCGCGCTCGAACAGGTCGACCAGCCTGGGGCCGGTGGTCTGCGCGGCCTGGCTTGCGGCGTCGGTGGTCACGGCGTCCTTTCCACGAGCATGGACGAGCTTGCGAGCGCGCCGAGCGCCGCGCCGTACCGGGGCAGGTCGGACGCGGGCACGTCGGCCGCCGCGCAGGCGTCCCGGGCGGTGGGCGCGTCGCGCAGCCCCCGGACGACCTCCAGCAGGCGCCGGTCCTTGAGGAACGACAGCTTGCGGGTGCCGAAGTGGTAGAGCAGCGCGCCGAAGGGTTCGGGCCGCACCGAGACCTGCGGGTGCAGGTCCCAGGCGCGGTCCAGGTCGATCGCCGGCACGGCCTAGTAGACGCCGCACATGCCGTCGATCGAGACCTCCTCGATCAGCGACTCGGCGGCCGCGGCGTCCTCGGTCCGCTCGTCGGCGCTCTGGTTCTCGGTGGCGGCGCTGTCCATGGCGTCCTCCTTCGTTCGCGTGCGGCGGCCGTCTCCCCTGCCCCCGGTCCGTGTCCGGCGGCGGGGCACGGCCGCCCGGCTTGAGGGGATACTAAGTGCATCGAGTGTCAAAAGGAAGGGGCGGGACGGGCGGACCGGGCCGCGGGCCGCCCGCGCGTAGAGTTCGCCCGGCGTGCGGCGGCCCCCCGGCACGGCGGGTGCGGCGGGTGCGGCGGAAGGTGCGGTGATGGGCGAACGGAACGGTCCGGGCGGGCGGCGCCCCCCGGACGTGCTCGTGGTCGGCGCGGGCGGGGCCGGTGCGGCGCTGGCGGCCCGGCTCAGCGAGGACCCGGCCTGCGAGGTGCTCGTGCTGGAGGCCGGGCCGGTGCCGCCCGCCTTCCCCGCCGACCTGCTGGACGCCCGGCTCGTGCCCGGGGCGCGGCCGGGGCATCCGGCCGTCCGGACGTTCCCGGCGCGGCTCGCGCCCGGCCTGCCGTACATGGCGGCGCGCGGCCGGATCCTCGGCGGCTCGACGACCGTGAACGGCGGCTACTTCGTCCGCGCCCGGCGCGCGGACTTCGACCGCTGGTCGGCCGCCGGCGGCGACGCCTGGTCGTACGAGCGGGCGCTGCCGTTCATGCGCGCGCTCGAGACCGACCTCGACCGCGGGGCGGCGGGGCCGCACGGCGACCGGGGCCCGGTCCCGGTGCGCCGGACGGACCTCCGCCATCCCGCCGCGGCCGCGTTCCGGGCGGCCGCGCACGAACTCGGATATCCGGACGAACCCGACAAGAACGCCGAAGAGGCGCCGGGGTTCGGGCCCGTGCCGTCCAACACCGCCGGCGGCCTCCGCGTCAACACCGGGCTCGCCTACCTCCTCGGCGCGGCGTCCGGGCGCCCGAACCTCACGCTGCTGGGCGACCGCCCGGTGCGCTCGGTCGTCGTCCGGCGCGGGCGCGCCGCGGGCGTCGCCGCCGCGGACGGCACGGTCTTCGAGGCGGGCGAGACCGTGCTGTGCGCGGGCGCCCTCTCCACCCCCCACCTGCTGCACCTGTCGGGCATCGGGCCCGCGGCGGACCTCGAACGCGCCGGCATCCCCGTCGTCGGTGACCTCCCCGCCGTCGGCGCCGCGCTCAGCGACCACCCGCAGATCGTCGTGGAGTGGACGCCCCGGCGGCCGCTGGGCGAGCCGTCCGGCTCGTGGCTCGGCGGCGCCCTGCACCTGCCGTCGTCGGACGGCCCCGCGGCGGGCGACCTGGAGGTCCTGCAGTCGCTCGTGCCGATGGCCGGGCTCGTCGGGGGGAAGGCCGGCGTCCCCGGCATGCCCCTGGCGTTCCTCGCGTCCGTGCAGACGCCCCGGACGTCCGGCGGCCTGCGCACCGTGTCCGCCGACCCGGACGTCCCGCCGCGCATCGACTACGGCTACCTGGAGACCGGCGCCGACCGCCGCCGGATGCGCGAGGCCGTGCGGGCGACGGTCGCGGTCGTGGAGTCCGGGGCGTTCGGCGAGGTCTGCGCGGGCCCGGTCGAACCGGTGCCGGTGGACGACGACCGCGTGCTGGACGCGTGGATCCGCGCGCGCCTCGGCACGTCGCAGCACACGTGCGGCACCGTCCCCATGGGGCCCGCCGTCGACGCCTCCGGGCGGGTCCGCGGCGTGCGCGGGCTGCGCGTCGCCGACACCTCGGTCCTGCCGACCGCGCCGCTGCGCGGCCCCGCCGCGACGGCCGTCCTCATCGGCGAGCTCGCCGCGGACGCCGTCCGGCGCGGCTGGGGGCCCTAGCCGGGCGCGGGGGCCCGCCCGATCTCGGCGAACCCGGCCTCGACCCGCCGCAGCGTCTCGTCCAGCAGCTCCGCCAGGGACGTCCCCTCCCCGGCGGACAGCCAGTGCTCGTAGGCGGTCACGGCGGCGGCGAGGATCACGCTGCCCGCGAGCCGCGGCCCCATCGCCGACACCGGCTGCCCGGTGCGGGCGGCGACGAACTCGGCGACGATCCGCCGCCAGGACGCGTACCGCAGCGTCGCGTCGGCCTGCAGGGTCGGCACCGTGAGGATCAGCTCCATCCGCTGCCGGTGCCACGGCACCTCCTGCGGGTCGAACCGGTTGAACTCCACGACGGCGCGGCGGACGGCGTCCATGATCGGCGCCCGCGGGTCGGCCTCGTCCAGCAGCGCGCGCAGCCGCCGCAGCTGCGCGTCGAAGTCGCCCCACACCAGGTCGTTCTTGGACGCGAAGTACCGGAAGAACGTGCGCCGCCCGATCCCGGCCGCGGCCGCGATGTCGTCCACGGTCGTCTCGTCGAACCCCTGGCGGGCGAACAGCTCGAACGCGAGCCGCTCCAGGGCGGGCCGCGAGGTCACCCGCGGCCGTCCCATCACCCGGCGGCTCCCACTGAACGACGTCACGCCACCAGGTTCCCACGCCGGAGCGCGGCCCGCCCGGTCCGGCGGCGAGCGGACCGCCTTCGTCCGGAGGCGGTCAGGCCCAGAGCGCCCCGGCCGCCGCCGTGCCCGCGGCCACGGCGGCGAGCCCGGCGGCGACGCCCGCGACCGCGTTCGCGGCGGCGGGCAGCCGCGCGCCCGACTCCGCCAGCCGCACCGTCTCGTACGAGAACGTCGAGTACGTCGTCAGCGCGCCGCACAGCCCCGTGCCGACCAGCAGGCGCACCGAGTCCGCGGCCGCGCCCCGCATCGCCGCGCCGGTCAGCGCCCCCAGCACCAGGCAGCCGAGCATGTTCGCGGCGAAGGTGCCCCAGGGGAACCCGGAACCGGTGCGGGCCCGCACGGCGCGGTCGACGGCGTAGCGCAGCGGCGCGCCCACCATGCCCCCGGCGACGACGAGCAGCCAGCTCATCCGGCCTCCCGCCGCGGCGCGGGGGAGAGGCGGCGGGTCAGGACCCCGGCGCCCCACGCGGCGGCCACCGCGACGACCGGCGTGGCCACCAGGTACGCGAGGGCGAGGCGGGCGTGCCCGTCCCCGAACAGGCTCCGGACGTCCGCCGCGTAGGCGGAGAAGGTCGTGAACCCGCCGAGCACGCCCGTGCCCAGGAACGGCCCGACCAGCCGGTGCGCCGTCCGCGCGCGGGCGAGCACGGCCATGAGGACGCCGATCAGGGCGCAGCCGAGCGCGTTGACCGCGAGGGTCGTCCAGGGGAAGGCGTGCCCGTGCGCCGGCCACAGCAGCGCGGCGCCGTGCCGGGCGGCCGCGCCGAGCCCGCCGCCGGCCGAGACCGCCGCGATCACGGCCGCCTCCCGGCGGGCGCGCGGCGGGGCGGGGGAGCGGCCGGTTCCGCCGGACGCCGCCGTGCCGCGGTCGATCCGGTCGCGCGGGGTCGTCATCGTGTCCGTCTCCTACTCGTGCGTGCCCGGTCGCGGGCGCGTTCGTTACGAGCAGGGACCGTTGGCGGCGTCGGCGTCGGCGCCGCGGTTCGGGTACGGCGGGCCCCACCGCCGCTCGGCCGGTCCCGGAGGGGCCGGCCGCCGTCCAGCATACCGGCGGGTCCGGCGTCCGGTCAGGGCCGCCGCGGAGGCGGCGGCGGCCGGTCGGGACGGTAGGGCGCCAGCGCCGGCTCGGCCCCCTCGCCCAGGATCTCCCCGGCGGCCAGGTCGGCCAGGTGCGGGGCCAGCGTGATGCCGCTGTGGGTGACGACGGTGTACAGGCCGGGCCGCTGCGGGCCGACGAGCGGGCGGCCGTCCACGGGCAGCGGCCGGACGCAGCGGCGCACCCGGTCGACGCGGGCGTCCAGGTCGGGGAACAGGACGCGCGCCCGGTCGAGCAGCTCGGCCCCGCGGGCGTCGAGGTCGGCCCGCGGGGTCGCGAGGTCGGTGGCGGCGTCGAGGTCGGCGGCCTCCAGCAGCAGCCCGCCGCCCGGGACGGGCCGCAGGTCGAGGCCGGGAGTGTGCACGGGGCCGCGGACGGGCCCCGCCCCCGGCGTGATCGCCGCGGTGAGGCCAGGCGCGGACGAACCGGGCGCCTCGGGGTCCACGAGGGGGAGCGCCGCACCGGCGGTCGCGAGGAGGGCGGGGCTGCGCCACCCGGCGGCGCAGACCACGGTGTCGGCGGCCAGGTCCCCGGCGGGCGTGCGGACGCCGGTGACGCGGTCGCCGCGGACGAGCAGCCCGGTCGCGGGCGTTCCGGAGCGGACCGCGGCCCCCGCGTCCCGGGCGCGGGCGAGCAGCGCGCCGACGGCGGCGGACCCGTGCGCGTGCCCCTCGCCGGGGAAGCGGGCGATGACCGCGCCCGCGGGCGGGCGCAGCGCCGGCTCGTCGTCGCGCAGCCGGGTGGCGGTGGTCAGCGTCGCGGGGTAGCCGAGGTCGCGCAGCCGCGCGACCCGCTCGGCGAGGGCGTCCCGCGCGGGCTCGGCCACGGCCCACTCGGTGCCGCCCGCGAACCGCGCCCAGTCCGGCCCGCCGAACTCGGCGGCGACCCGCCGCCAGGCGTCCAGCGCGGCCACGCGGAACGCGTGGTACCGGGCGTCGGCGGGGTCGTTGGCGTTGAGCCACGCGTAGCTCGCGCCCGAGGTACCCGCGCCCGGCCGGTCCCGCTCGACCAGCGTCACCTCCGCCGTGCCGGGGCGGGCGAGACGGTCGGCCAGGGCGGCGCCGATGATTCCGCCGCCCACGATGACGATGCGCATGACCACAGGGTCGCAGGTGCCGGCCGCCCCGCGCGCGCCGGGGATCAGTACCGCGGGCCGCTCACCGCGCGTCCTCCGGCGGGACGCCGCGCAGCGCGTCCGCGCCGAACATCGGCTCGAAGAACGACGAGTAGTCGGGCCCCCGCCGCAGGTGGTGCCCGCCGTCCACGTTCAGCACCTGCCCGGTGATCCAGGACGCCTCGGGTCCCGCGAGGAACGCGACGGCCCCCGCGATGTCCGCGGGCTCCCCGACCCGGGCCAGCGGCATGCACGACAGGTAGTCCTCCAGGACGGGCCCGGTGTCGGCGATGCCCGCGACGAGCTCGGTGCGCACGATCCCCGGGCGGACGCCGTTGACCCGGACGCCGACGCCGCCCAGCTCGTCCGCCGCGAGCCGGACCAGGTGGTCGACGGCCGCCTTGGACACCCCGTACGCGCCGAACCAGCGGTGCGTGTTCGACGACGCGATCGACGAGATCGCGATGATCGACCCGCCGCCGCCGTCGCGCGCCATCGCCCGCGCGGCGTGCCGGATCGTCAGCATCGTCCCCGTCGCGTTCAGCTCCAGGGTGGCGCGCCACTGCTCCAGGTCGAGGTCGCCGATGGGCCCGATCGAGCTGGACCCGCCCGCGCTCGCGACGACCGTCCGCAGCGGCCCCCGCTCGCCCGCCGCCCGCACCGCCTCCGCCACCTGCGCGTCGTCGGTGACGTCGGCGACCACGTGGCCGATGTCGTGCCCGGTGTCCTCGCGCGCCCGCTCGGCGGCGTCGCGCAGCCGCTCCTCCGTCCGTCCGCAGATCGTCACGGCCGCGCCGGCCGCGGCCAGCCGCAGCGCGCAGCCGAGCCCGATGCCGCTGCCGCCGCCGGTCACCAGCGCCGCCGTCCCGTCCAGGGTTCCCACTGTGCCCTCCCGCTCGTGTCGGCCGTGTCAGCGGTCGACCGCGGTGGCGCCGCCGTCGACCGTCAAATGCGTGCCGGTGATGAACGACGCCTCGTCGCTCATGAGGAACCGGACGGCCGCCGCGACCTCCGCGGGCCGTCCGAGCCGCCCGACCGGCGCCTTCGCCGCGAACTCCGCCCGCATCCCCGCCGGCGCCGCCGCCGCGAGCAGCGGAGTGTCGATGTAGCCCGGGCACACCGCGTTCACCCGGACGCCGTCGCCCGCGAGCTGGTGCGCCAGCGCCCGCGTCAGGCCGAGCAGCCCCGCCTTCGAGGCGCAGTACGCGGGGATGAACAGCTGCCCGACGAACGCCTCGATCGACGAGATCCCCACGATGGCCGACCCCTCCTGCGCGCGCAGGTCGTCCAGCATCGCCTGCGCCAGCAGCGCCTGGGCCCGGAGGTTGACGTGCTGCACGGCGTCCCAGCGGGCCTCGTCGAGATCGCCGACCGCGGCGGGACCGGCGATCCCCGCCGCGTGCACCAGCCCGCCGAGCGGCCCGAGCGCCGCGCGCGACGCGTCGAGGGCGGCGGGGAACGCGGCGGCGTCGGTGACGTCCACGATCACGGAGAGCGCGGCCGTCCCGGTGTCCGCGCCGATCCGGCGCGCGACGTCCGCCGCGTCGGCGCGGTCCCACAGGGCGACGGGCCTGCCGTGCTCGGCGAGGGCCCGGGCGCACGCGGCCCCGATGCCGGAGGCGCCTCCGGTGACGACGACCGCGGTCCGAGACATCGCGCTCCCTGTATTGAACACTCCGTGCGGGCGAGGCTAGCGTGCTGATCGTCTCCCCGACAGGGGCGGACGGCCTGACGCGGGAGGTTCGGTGCGCGAACTGGGCGGACGGGTCGCCGTGGTGACCGGCGCGGCGAGCGGGATCGGACGCGCGCTCGCCGTGCGCCTCGCGAGCGAGGGCATGCACCTGGCCTTGGCCGACGTGGACCCCGAGGGCCTCGGTGAGACCGCCGCCCTCGCCCGGGCCGCCCACCGCCCCGCCGGGGGCGAGGGGGCGGGGCCGCCGGTGGTGTTCACGGAGACCGTGGACGTCGGGGACGAGGCGGCGGTGCGGCGGTTCGCCGATCGGGTGTTCGCCGAGACGGGCGAAGTCCATCTGCTGTGCAACAACGCGGGCGTCTACATGGGCGGCCGGATGTGGACCCGGCCCGCCGCCGACTTCGAGTGGACGCTGCGGGTGAACCTGTGGGGCGTCCTGCACGGCGTGCGGGCCTTCGTCCCGCGGATGCTGGAGCAGGGCGGCGAGGGGCACGTGGTCAACACGTGCTCGGTCGCCGGCTTGTTCGCCGGGCCGGGCGCGGCGCCGTATACGGTCTCGAAGTGGGCGGCGTTCGCCGCCTCGCTGAGTCTCGCGCAGGAGCTGGCGATGGAGGGATCGCGGATCGGGGTGTCGGCGCTGTGCCCGGGCGGCGTGGCGACGCGGATCCACGAGTCCGAGCGGGCGCGCCCGGCCGGGCTCGAGAGCGCCCCCGGGGACGACGTCGCGTTCATGGACGAGATGATCGCCGCGACGGTCGCGGGCGGGATCGCCCCCGAGGACGTCGCTGCGCGGGTCGTCGGCGCGGTGCGCGAGCGGCGCTTCCTCGTGCTGACGCACCCGGAGTACGAACCGGGCCTCGCCGACCAGGCGGCGGCCCTCGCCGCGGGACGGCTGCCGCCCCTGCCCGACGCCGAATGGAAGTGAGGACCATGCCGTCGAAGATGCCCCCGAAGGGGCTCGACTCGCCGTTCGTCCCGAAGGTCATGAAGGTCGTGTCGCGGCTGCACGTCGAGGCGTACCGGCTCACGGGCGGCCGGGTCGGCGGGACGTGGCGCGTCGGGTCCGCCCGGCGGCGCGGCGTGCCGATCTGCCTGCTCACCACCCGCGGCCGCAAGACCGGCCGGCCGCGCACGCTGCCGCTGCTGTACATGCGGGACGGCGACCGGGTCGTCATCGTCGCCTCGCAGGGCGGGCTGCCGAAGCATCCGATGTGGTTCCTCAACCTGCGGGCCGACCCGCGGGTCGCGGTGCGGATCGGCCCGGACGTCCGCCGCATGCGGGCCCGCACCGCCGACGAGGCCGAGCGCGCGGCGCTCTGGCCCCGCCTGGTCGAGGTGTACGCCGACTACGACAGCTACCAGTCCTGGACGGACCGGAAGATCCCCGTCGTGATCTGCGAGCCCGCCTGAGCGGCGGCGCCGGTCAGATCAGGTCCAGGGTGCCCAGCGCCCGGATCGCGGCGCAGGACCGGGCCGCCATCGCCAGGAACATCCGGTCGCCGCGCTCCGTCGGCGTCCCGTACGCGCACCCGAGGACGGTGATCAGCGGCCCCTGCAGGGCCGCGAACCGGTAGTCGTCGAAGCAGGCGTCGAGGCCGTAGCCGGTGACGCCGTGCCGCTCCAGCTCGGCGTGGTAGACGCCGACGAGGTCGCGCTCCCGCGCGGCGCGGTCGTCCGGCAGCAGGCTCGTGCCGAGGAAGTACGCCAGGTCCCGCAGCGGATGCCCGAGGCCGATCGTCTGCCAGTCGACCGCGGTGACCCGCCCGTCGTCGCCGAACAGCAGGTTGTCGAGCCGGTAGTCGCCGTGGACGAGCCCGAAGACGTCCGGGCGCCCGACGACCCACGCGGCGATCGCGTCCGCCGCCTCCCGCAGCGTCCGGGCGTCCCGGTCGTCCAGCCGCCCGGCGAACCGCTCGACGAACGTGTCGACCGCCGGGCCGAACACCTCGCCGAGCTGCGCCGCGTCCTCCGCCCCGACGGGCTTCAGCCACGGCACGTCCAGCAGCGTCGGGTCGCACCAGCGGGGGCCGTGCAGCCCGGCGAGGTTCGCGACCGCGGCGGCGGCCCGGTCCGGCGCGCAGCCCGCGAGCTGGTCGCCCTGCACCGCCGGGTGGAGGTCGTCCAGCAGCAGCACGAAGCGGGTGTGGTCGGCGGAGATCGCGCCGTAGTGGCAGCGCGGCGTCCGCACCTTCACGGTGGCGGCCAGGTCCCGGTAGAACGCCACCTCCGCCCGGTACACCGGCCAGAGGAACGCGCGGGCGCCCTCGTCCTCGGCGGCGAGCTTGGCGACGAGCCGGCGCCGGACGCCGTCCGCGCAGTCCAGCCGGAGCCGGTAGCAGGAGCCGATCTGCCCCGACCCGACCCTCTCCCACCGGACGGCCGTGACCGGGACGCCGAGGACCTCGCCGAGCGCCTCGGGCGTCAGCCCGTCGGCCGTGTCGATGACGCGCACGCCGTCAGCACCTCCCCGGGTTGCGGGGGAGCCCGGCGACCCGCGCCGGCCTCACCTTCCGGTACGCCGCCACGACCGGTTCGACCTCGGCCGGCGTCACGCCGTGCAGGATCACCCCGTCGGCGCCGGCGTCGAACTGGTCCACGACCCGCCGCGCGCAGGCGTCCGCGCCGCCGGTCGCCGCCGCGCCGAACCAGTCGGCGGGCAGCAGGTCCGCGACCCGGCGGAGCTGGTCGGTGGTCGCGACGGCGTCGAACGCCCCCGGGAACCCGGCGACGAGTTCGTCCGCGCGGAACCGGGCGAGGGCCGCCGGGTCCCAGCCGTTCACGCGGACCAGCAGGTCCCCGTACCCCTGCAGGTAGGTCGCGAGCCGCCCGGTGAGCTTGCGCAGCCGCGCATCCTCGTCGAGGTGGTCGCCGACGGTCGCCAGCACCGACCACACCCGCACCCGCGCCGGGTCCCGCCCGGCCCGTTCCGCGCCGCGCCGCACCGCCGCCACCGACCGCGCGAGGGTCTCGTCGGTGAAGAACGTGTGCAGGACGACGCCGTCCGCGACGGCCCCCGCGAACTCGAGCGTCCGCGCGCCCATCGCGGTGAGCAGGACGGGCACGTCCTCGTCGAACGACGCGTCCTGGTTCAGGTACGGGAAGTCGCCCGCGGGGCCGCGGTGGTCGACGACCGCTTCGCCCCGCCACAGCCGGCGCACGATGCCGATGAAGTCCTCGAGCTGCGCGGTCGTCACCCGGGGGAGCCCCATGACGTCGAACAGCATGTCGAAGCCGCGGCCGAGGCCCAGCGCGAACCGTCCGCCGGTCAGCCGGTGCATCGTCGTCGCGAACGTCGCGGTGAGCAGCGGATGCCGGGTGTTGTGGTTGGTCGCGGCGGTCGCGACCCCCAGGCGCTCGGACACCGCGCCCGCCGCGCCCGACAGGGTCGCGGCCTCCTTGGTGGTGAACCGCTCGGACAGGAACACCGACCCGAGGCCGAGCCGCTCGCCGTCCCGCACCTGGTCCAGCAGGTCGCGCGGCGACCCGGAATGCCCCGGCAGCCCGTAGAAGCCGAGCTCCGGCAGGTCGTCCGCCATGTCAGCCCGCCTTCCGCGCGGTCGGGGTGAACGTCACCTTGAACGCGTCGTAGCCGGACACGAAGTTCGCCGGACGGTACGCGGGTTCGGCGTCGTCCACCGGCTCGATGTCGGGCAGCCGCGCCAGCAGCCGCTCGAACATCACCTTCAGCTCCAGCCGCGCCAGGCTGTTGCCGAGGCAGAAGTGCGGCCCGTTGCCGAACGCGATGTGGTCGTTGGGCGTGCGCGCGGCGTCGAACCGGTCGGGCTCGTCGAACACCTCCGCGTCCCGGTTCGCCGACGGGTACAGCAGCAGGAGCTTGTCGCCCTCCCGGATCCGCTGCCCGCCCAGCTCGACGTCCCGCAGGGCGGTCCGGGCCATGTTCTTGATGGGCGACACCCAGCGCAGCATCTCCTCGACCGCCACCGGGATCCTCCCCGGGTCGTCGATCAGCGCCCGCCGCTGCTCCGGGTGCCGGCACAGCTGGTACATCCCGCCGGAGACCACGTGCCGGGTCGTCTCGTCCCCGCCGATGAGGATCAGCAGCGACTCCTGCACGATCGACGCCGGGTCGAGCCGGTCCCCGTCGATCTCCGCGTGCACGAGGGCGCTCAGCAGGTCGTCGGACGGGTCGGCGCGGCGGCGCTCGGCCGCCCGGGTCGCGTACTCGGTGAACCCGGCGAACGCGTCCGCGGCCCGCTCCAGCAGCGCCGGGTCGTCGCCGCCGGTGAGGGCCCGCAGCATGTCGTCGGACCAGGTCAGCAGCATCGCGCGGTCCTCGGGCGCCACGCCCAGCGCGTCCCCGATCACGATGAGCGGCAGCGGCGCGGCGACGTCGGCGACGAAGTCGCACGCGCCGCGCTCGCACACCTCGTCGATGATCTCGTCGCAGACCCGCCGCAGGTAGTCCTCCTGCGCGGCGACGCGCCGCGGCGTGAACCCGGCGCTGACCAGCTTCCGGCGCAGCTTGTGCTCCGGGTCGTCCATGTCGATCATCATCGGCAGGGCGGGGGCGTCGGCCCGGATCCCGTGCGCGTTGGAGAACACCTCCGGCGTCCGCGACACCCGCTTCACGTCGGCGTGCCGGGAGATCCCCCACACCCCGGCGTTCTCGTCGCGGTAGACCGGCGCGTTCTCCCGCATCCAGCGCAGTTCCTCGTGCGGGTTCCGCCCCCAGAACTCCCCGCTGATCAGGTTGATGGACTCGTTGACGGCGTGGTCGGGCATGCGCGCACCTTTCGTCAGGGGACGCCGGGATCGGCCGCCGGACGACCGCGGCGGAGGCTTTTGGGCGAACGCGTTCCGCGGCGCCGGCCGGGCCGTACCGCGTCCGGGTCCCCCGGAGGGCCCGCGGCCCCGCCGCGGCTCCGCGCGGACGGCGCGGGGGCGCCGAAGCCCGAACCCCCGGTGTCGTCGTCCGGCATGTGCCGCCTCCAGCAAGGTCGCCCGAGCACCGCGCGGGGCCGCCGGGGCCCGCTCGAAGACTGGATGGTAAGACGATTCTCCTTCCGCCGAGGAAACCCGTCCGGTGAGCGGGACCGGGGTTGCGAACGCCCCGCGCCTCTGCCGCGAACCGCCTGGCAGGCGCCCTGCCGCCGCATTGCTTCGATTCCCGGTCGGCATGGCCGGCGAAGCGGCGCGCGACGAACGGGACGGGCGTCCGGAAACGGCCGCCGCGTCCGGCGCGGGACCCCTCCCGGATCCGGGCGCTCACAATGGCGGGCCCGAACGTCCGTTCTGCTGGAAGGGACCACATGGAGCATCCACCGCAGGCCGCCCCGGATGCGCCGCCCCGCCGCCACGACCGGTCGGCCGTCGCCATCGCCAACGCATCCCTGTTCAACGTCGGCTACCTGATGCTGGGACGGCGCCGCCTCGCCGCCGCCACCGGCCTGGTCACCCTCGTGCTCGTCGCCCTCCTCGCGACCGTTTTCCGGTCGGCGTGGTTCGAGGCCGTCGTGCTCCTCTGGTGGGCCGCCCTCATCGGGCACGGATGGATCCTGGCGGGCCGCGCCCCGGCCTCGTCCAGAGGCGGGCGGCGCGTGCCGGCGCTCTGCGTCACGCTGCCCGTGCTCGCCGCCGTGGGCCTGCTGCGCTTCGACGCCGCGGGCATCGAGGACACCGTCGCGCAGGCCCGCCGGGACGGCGACTGCGCCGAGGCACGGGACGCCCTGGACGCCGTCTGGTTCGGCCACCGCCTGGCCGCCGCGCCCGCGACCGCCCGCGGCGACCGGACCGCGGACGCCTGCCGCCGGCTGGCCGCCGCCGCGGACGGGCTCGCGGCCGGCCTGACCGGCGACATCGCGGGCCTGCGCGACGGCCACGCCGCCCTCGCCGCCGTCCTCGCCGACGCCCCCGGCCACGAGCGGATGGTCGGCGCGACCCTCGAGCGGTTCCTCGCCGGGCTGCCCGCCGCGGACGCCTGCGCCACCGCCGGGATCACCGACTGGCTCCGCTCCCGGAAGGCGAGCGGCGACGTGCTCGACCGCTCCGAGGGCGCCGTCGCCCGCACCGCGCCCACCGCGCTCGTCCGGTGCGGCGACCGGCTGATGTCCGGCAGGTCATGGCAGACGGCGCGCTCCCGCTACGAGCAGCTGCTCGCCCTGTACCCCGGCGACGCCCTCGCCGCCGAGGCCCGCGCCGGGGCGCGGAAGGCGACCCGGGCCATCGAGCTCGCGGCGGTCCGCGAGCTGCTGAAGGCCGACGACGGCGAGGAGCCCCGGTACTGCGCCGCGCCCGCGAAGTACACCGGCGCCGACGCCCGGGGCGGCGGCGTGAACCGGGCGCTGTTCGTCGGTGACGACGAGCACGCGAGCGCCCTCCCGAAGAAATGGCGCACCACCGACCCCGCCGACGCCGTCCTGGTGGTGTGCCTGGGCGAGCAGCGCTTCGGGCCCGTCCAGCAGAGCTGCCCGTACACCTACGGCGGCGGCAAGATCGTGACCGTGCGGTTCCACAAGATCGAGATCCCGGTGAAGGTGTACGAGCTGCGGACCGGCGAGGCCGTGGCGGACACCGAGGTCCGGATCGGCGGCGGGAGCTGTCCCGCCGTCATCCCGTACACCACGTTCGGCACCGACACCGGACCGCCGACCAAGGAGTACGTCGACCCCTCCCGCGGTGACGTGCGCGCCGCCTTCGAAGCGCTGGTCACCGGCGACTGAACCCGCCCGCGGCGGCCCCCCGACCGGCCGCCGGCCGCCGCGGCTCCCGGGGACGGGCCGGGCCCTCCGGCGGAACCGCGGAGCACGGCTCTGGCCTTGGACGCCGGGAATCCGCGATGATCGACGGCAGGGTCACCGAGACCGAAGGACGTGACGCCCATGTCGGCTGACAGCAGCCTCCCGCCCGCGCTGGCGGGCCGGGAGAGCGAATCGGAGGAGCTGGCGGACGCCGTGCGGCGCCTCATCGCGCTGTGCACCTCCACCACCGCTCCGGCCGGCGTCACCCGCGCCGCCGCGCGCGAGCTGAACGCCGTCGCGGACCGGCTGGAGCGCCACGTGCCGGACCCGCCGCACCCGATGACCATGCTGCTCGCCCCCTCGATCACGGCCGACGACGAGGCGCCCGACCTCGCCGCCCGGATGCCCTACGACGTGGTCGTCGGCCGCCACAGCCCGCTCGCGCCGCCCCTGTCCGTGGAGTTCGAACCGCCCAAGGCGCTGCTGCGCGGCACCTTCACCCGGCCCTACCAGGGCCCGCCCGGCTGCGTGCACGGCGCCGTGATCGCGGCTTCTTTCGACCTCGTCTGCGCCGCCGCGAACGTCATCGCGGACCTGCCCGGCCCGACGGCCCGCCTCGAGATCAGGTACCGGCGGCCCACCCTGCTGGACGTCCCGTGCCTGTTCGAGGGCGAGGTGGAGTCGCAGGAGGGCCGCCGCGTCCGGACGGTCGGCCGGCTGATCCAGCAGGACCGCGTGACGGTCGAGGCCGCGGGCGACTTCGTCATGCTCGACCGCGCCGACATCGCGCGGATGAGCGGCCGTCCCTGAGCGCTCAGCCGACGCCCGGCGTGCCGGGCCGGAGCCGCCGCGCGGCGCCGTCCCCGGGCGGCGCCGCGCGGGGACGGGTCCGGGCGCCGCGCCGGTCCAGGACGACGCCGGCCGCCAGGAGCACGGCTCCCAGCGCCACCGCGCCCAGGGGCACGACCGTCTCCAGCAGCCGGACCCGAGCGGCGGCGTCGTTCGCCGTCCCGGCCAGCGCGGTCCGCCCCTCGGGCGTCGTCCGCAACTCCAGATCGGCCACGACCAGGGTCCCGGTGCCCGACCGCGCCCTCAGCGTCGAACGCACCCTCTGCCGCTGGTCGACCGGGGCGCCGGTGCGGGGGTCGACCCAGAAGACCGCGTCGCCCCGGTGGTAGCGGTCGACCGGCACCGCCCCGCCGCCGTCCGCCCCCAGCAGCCGCGCGGGCACGGCGGGCACCTCGCCCGGCACCTTCGTCGGCGGGACGTGCAACTCGAACCGGTAGGCGTCCACCCCGCCGACGTCCTCGACGCCCTTGAACACGACGGGCCAGGTCCGCCGCGTCTGGGCGTCGAACATCCGGTACGTCCGTTTCCGCACGTCCATCGGCCAGAACACCCCGAGGCCCGACTGCCGCACGGACGTGTCGTCCTGGACGGCCGCGCGGCAGCAGGCGACGAGCTCGCCGCTCCGCCGGTCGAAGGCCAGCCGCCGGGTCGCGACGTCGACGAGGCGGCCGCGGTCGAGGTCCTGGATCACGGTGGTCATGTCCCACACCGCGACGTCGTCGCCGCTCGCCTCGACGTCCCCGCGGACGGTCGCGGTCGCGACGACGGTCGCGCCCGTGCGGACCCGCAGCGCCCCGGCGTCGAAGTACGTCGCGTTCTCGGCCCGCAGCCGCTGGACCTTGTAGATGTCCGTCGGCGCGCGCACCACGGCCGGTGCCACGTACGTCCGTACGAGCACGCCGGTGGCCAGCAGGAACACTCCGAACCCGGCCAGAACGACGACCGCCGCACCGCGCATCCCGGCCTCCTCGACCGCCCGGAAGGAGCCTTGATTATGCGCTTCTCCCATCGCGCGCACCAGCGTCTCGCCGCGGGACTGTGCACGGTCACAGGCCCCGCGCGCCCGCGGCCGCCGCGGCGGCCCCGTCAGGGCTCCGCCCGGGCCTCCGGCCGGGTCACGCGGATCTTGGACTGGCCGTGCGGCAGCTCCTCCCAGTCCTCCATGAAGCGGGCGGTGAAGCCGTGGCGCTCCGCGAGCCGGGTCAGGGTCTCGGTGCGGTAGTAGAAGTCCTCGCGCAGGACGTGGTGCTCCGCGCCCTCGGTGCGGTCGAAGGTGAAGTCGAAGAAGCCGCCGGGCGCGAGGACGCGGCCGACGTGGGCGAGGCACTCGTCGATGACGTGGAGCGGGGAGTGGCTGAAGACGCTGTGCGCGTGGACGACCGTGAACCGCTCGGACGGCAGGAACTCCAGCTTCAGGTCGTCGACGAGGGCGAGGTGCGGCGTCTTGTCGCGCAGGCCGTGCCGGACGAGCGTCTTCTGCGCGGCGAGCAGGATGTCGGGCGAGATGTCGACGCCGTAGTAGTTGCCGGCGTCGAGGAAGTCGATGAACCGCCAGCCGGCGCGCAGGTTGCCGCAGCCGATCTCCAGCATCCGGTCGTCCGGCTTGAGGCCGTGCTCGCGCAGGTAGTCGAACTGCATCCGGCCGAGCGCGAGCCAGCGTTCGTGGCTGCGGCTCCCGACGGCGGCCTCCGGGTTCCGGGCGGTGTCGGACTTCATCACCGCCCGGTAGTACGCGACGTGGTTCCGGTTGACCGCGCGCAGCTTCAGGTCCCGCGACATGCGGGACAGGTGGGCCCTGATCTTGTCCGGGTTCCGCGCGGCGTACCGCAGCCGGTAGGTCAGGCTCGCGCGGTTGCGGCGCGTCGGCGGCAGGGGATCGGTCATCGGCCTCGTCCTCGGTGCGTGGGTTGCGGGAGATCTGACCCGAGGGGCCACGGGCTAAACCCAGGACCGCGCCGCCGCCCGGCAAAGCCCGCCCCCGACGGCGCTCCGGCCAGACGGCGCTCCGGCTAGACGGCGCGCCGCGCCGCGGGCAGCGACGCGAGATCGGCCTCGATGGCCGCCGCCGCCTCCCGCAGCGGCGGCAGCAGGTCGCGCCGGACGGACGCGACGGGCGTGCGGCTCGCGTGCGTGGAGATGTTGACCGCCGCGACCACCCGGCCGTCCCGGTCCCGCAGCGGCGCCGCCACCGCGCGCAGCCCCTCCTCGAGCTCCTGGTCGACCATCGCCCAGCCGAGCTCGCGCACCTTCCCGAGCTCGGCGCGCAGCGCGTCCCTCGACGGGACGGCGCGGGAGGCGGGCGGCGCCGGGTCCCACGCGTCGACCAGCGCGTCCCGCTCCGCGTCGGGCAGGTGCGCCAGCAGCACCCGCCCCATCGAGGTGGCCGCCGCGGGGAACCGGGTGCCCACGCTGATGCCGACCGCCATGATCCGCGACACCGCGACCCGCGCGACGTAGACGACGTCGGCGCCGTCCAGCACCGACACCGACGTCGACTCGTGCACCCGCGCGGCGAGCCGCTCCAGGTGCGGCTGCGCGATCTCCGGCAGCGACACCCCGGACAGGAACGCGTACCCCAGGTCCAGGACGCGCGGCGTGAGGGAGAACAGCCGCCCGTCGGTGCGCACGTACCCGAGGTCGGCGAGCGTGAGCAGGAATCGGCGGGCGGCGGCCCGGGTGAGGCCGGTGGCGCGCGCGACGTCGCTGAGCGTCAGCTCGGGCGCGTCCGCGCCGAACGCCCGGATCACGGCCAGGCCGCGCTCCAGCGACTGCACGAAGTGCGCGCCGCGCTCGTCCTCGGTGGTCATCAGCGCACCATTATGGCGGACGGGCTCAGCCCGCGGCCGTCAGCGCCCGCAGCGCGTCCAGCTCGTCCGGGGCGGGCGGCTCGCCGGTGCGCAGCCCGGGGGAGACCTTCAGGTCCCAGCCGGTCGCCTCCCGCGCCCGCTCGACGGTCGAGCCCGGGTGCAGCCGCGTCAGCGTCAGCTCGCGGGTCTCCGGGTCCGGTTCGAGCACGCCGATGTCGGTGACGACGAAGGTCGGCCCCGCGCCGCGCAGCCCGAACCGCTCGCGGTCGCCCGGTCCCGCGCCGAACCCGACCGACGTCGTGAAATCGACGCGGTCCACGAACGTCCGCGGCGACTGCCGGACGACCACGAACACCTCGCCGCAGTGCGCGGCGATCTCCGGGGCGCCGCCCGCGCCGGGCAGCCGCACCTCCGGGTCGCCGTAGCCGCCGATGACCGTGGTGTTGATGTTGCCGAACCGGTCGATCTGCGCGGCGCCGAGGAACCCGACGTCGATGCGCCCCGGCTGCACCCAGTAGTTGAACACCTCGGGGACGCTCACCACCGCGGCGGCCGTCTCGGCGAGCTCGCCGTCGCCGATCGACAGCGGCAGCCGCTCCGGCTCGGCGCCCAGCGTCCCCGACTCGTACACGAGCACGAGCCCCGGGGCGTGCGTGCGGCGCGCCAGGTTCGCGGCGGTGCTCGGCAGGCCGATCCCCACGAAGCACGCGGTGCCGTCGCGCAGCTCCCGCGCGGCGGCGATCGTCATCATCTCGTCCGACGTGTACGTCATGCCCGCACCCCGATCTCGCTCTCCAGCCACGCCCGGAACTTCTCGCGATCGCGGCTGACCGCGTCCCACGCGCGGTAGGCGTCGTTGTCGCGCTCGTAGTAGCCGTGCGCGTAGGAGGGCCGCGCGCCCCCGGGCGCCTCCGCCACCATCGTGATCACCCACGAGGGGATCGTGATCGCGCCGGGCCGCTCCTCCAGCTCGTCCACGATCTCCTCCACGGTGACCAGGGAACGCTTCGAGGCGAGCACGACCTCCTTCTGGACGCCGGGGATGCCCCACAGCTGGACGTTGCCGCGCCGGTCCGCGCGCTGCGCGTGCACCACGCCGACGTCCGGGTTCAGCGCCGCCACCGCCGTCAGCTCCTCGCCGGTGAACGGGCACGTGATCGGCTCGATGTTCGCCGTCTGCGCGGGCAGGCCGGTGCCCCGGTACCCGCGCAGCACCGCGAACGGCAGCCCGGACGCGCCCGCCACGTACCGGTTCGCCATCCCGGCGTGGCTGTGCTCCTCGATCTCGAGCGGGGCGGGCCACGAGTTCTGGACGGCGTCCCGGAACCGGTGCAGCGAGCCCACGCCCGGGTTGCCGCCCCACGAGAACACCAGCTTGCGCGCGCACCCTGCGCCGATGAGCCGGTCGTAGACGATGTCGGGCGTCATCCGGACGAGCGTCAGGCCGCGGCGCCCCTGCCGGATGATCTCGTGCCCGGCCGCCACCGGGATCAGGTGGGTGAACCCCTCCAGCGCGACCTCGTCCCCGTCGCGGACCAGCTCCCCGACGGCTTCGGCCAGCGAGACGATTTCCGCCATCCCCGCCGCCTCCCCTCGCTCGATGTTCGCATCGCACACAACTGTACGGTATGCGAACACACGGTACGCGCACACATGCCCCGGGTGCCGCCCGGCCGGCCGGCCGCCGGGCAGAATGGCCGGGCGCCGGGGACGGACCGCGAACGGAGGACGACGCACATGGCCGACCGGATCACCGGAATCGTCGGGGCGGGCATCGTCGGGCTCGCCATCGGCCGCGAGATCACCCGGCGGCGCCCCGGGACGCGGGTCGTCGTCATGGAGAAGGAAGACCGGGTGGCCGCCCACCAGACGGGGCACAACTCCGGCGTCGTGCACGCCGGCATCTACTACCCGCCCGGCAGTCTGAAGGCCGCGCTGTGCGCCCGCGGGCGGGCCATGATCCGCGAGTACTGCGCGGAGAAGGGGCTCCCGTACGAGGAGTGCGGCAAGCTCGTCGTGGCGGTCACCGCCGCCGACGTCGCGCGGCTGGACGACCTGGAACGGCGCGCCGGCGCGAACGCCGTGCCCGGGATGCGGCGCGCGGGGCCCGCGGAGATCCGCGACATCGAGCCGCACTGCACCGGGCGGGCGGCGCTCTGCTCGCCGCACACCGCGATCACCGACTACACGCTGATCGCGCGGGCGTTCGCGGACGAGATCGTCGCCGCGGGGGGCGAGGTCCGCACGTCGTTCCCCGTCACGGGCGTCACCCGGCGGGCGGGCGGCGGGCTGGTCGTCGCGTCCGGCGAGCGCGCCGAGCGGGTCGACGAGCTGATCGTCTGCGCGGGCGCCCACGCCGACGCGGTCTCGGTCCTGGCCGGCGACGAGCCCGGCCCCAGGATCGTCCCGTTCCGGGGGGAGTACATGACGGTCGTCCCCGCGAAGGCGCACATGGTGCGGGGCCTGATCTACCCCGTCCCGGACCCCCGCTACCCGTTCCTCGGAGTGCACTTCACCAGGCGCGTCTCCGGCGACGTCGAGGTCGGTCCCAACGCCGTCCTCGCCCTGTCCCGCGAGGGCTACCGGCGCGGCGCGGCCTCGGCCCGCGACGTGCGGGACATCGCGGCCTTCCCGGGCTTCTGGCGGATGGCCGCCCGCCACTGGCGCACCGGCGCGAAGGAGATGTACGGCTCGTTCTCCAAACGCGCCTACATGCGGGCCGCGCGGCGCTACGTGCCGGAGATCGGCGCCCGGGACGTCGTCCGGGCGGGCGCGGGCGTGCGCGCCCAGGCGCTGGACCGCGACGGCTCCCTCGTGGACGACTTCCGCGTCAACCGGCTCGGCCCGGTCACGACCGTCCGGAACGCGCCGTCGCCCGCGGCGACCTCCTCGATGGCCATCGCCGAGCACGTCCTCGACGTCATCGAGGACGGGCGGGCGCCCTGACCCGGCCGCCGCCCCGGCGGTGGAATGGGCGGCGAGCGCGGGGGTAGCCCCCGCGCTATGGAAACCGCGAACGTGACACTCGGACTCGGGGACGCCGCGCTGCCGGGCGATCTGGCCCTGCCGGACCGTCCGAGCGGCGTGGTGCTCTTCGCGCACGGCAGCGGCAGCTCCCGGCACAGCCCGCGCAACAGGGCCGTCGCGGCGGGCCTCAACCGGGCGGGCATCGGCACCCTGCTGATCGACCTCCTCACCGCCCGGGAGGGCGAGGTGGACGACGCCACCCGGGAGCTGCGCTTCGACATCGGCCTGCTGACCCGCCGGCTCGTCGGCGCGGTCGACTGGCTCGCCGCCGAACCGCGCACCGCCGGCACCCCGATCGGGCTGTTCGGCGCGAGCACCGGCGCCGCCGCCGCGCTGGCCGCGGCCGCCGAGCGCTCCGGCCTGGTCGGCGCGGTCGTGTCCCGCGGCGGCCGCCCCGACCTGGCGGGGCCTGCGTTGGAACGGGTCGGCGCGCCCGTCCTGCTGATCGTCGGGGCCCGCGACCCGGAGGTGCTGCGGCTGAACGACCAGGCCACCGACCGGATGCACCGGGCGACGCACCGGCTGGAGATCGTCCCCGGCGCCTCGCACCTGTTCGAGGAGCCCGGCACCCTCGAGCAGGCCACGGACATGGCCGTCCGCTGGTTCGGCCACTACCTGAAGCATCCCGTTTCGGCATGACCCCCGTGGACCTGGTGCAGGAGGCGCCGTACCGGTTCCGCATCGAGCCCGCGGGCGCCATGCGGGTGCCCGGCGTCGTGTTCGCGTCCCGGGAGCTGGTGGACGCCGCCGACCGGGCCATCGGCCAGGTCGCGGACGTCGCCGCCCTGCCGGGCGTCGTGGAGGCGTCCTACGCCATGCCGGACGTGCACTGGGGGTACGGGTTCGCCATCGGCGGCGTCGCCGCCACCGACCCGGCCGACGGCGGCGTCGTGTCGCCCGGCGGCGTCGGGTTCGACATCTCGTGCGGCGTCCGGCTGCTGGCCGCCGACCTCGACGCCGCCGCGCTCGCGCCCGTCCTGACGGACGTGATGGACGGCCTCGACCCGGTGATCCCGCGCGGGATGGGGCGGGGCGCGGTTTGGCACCTGCCCGGACGGGCGGAGCTGACCGGCATCCTCACCGGCGGGTCCCGCTACGCGGTCGAGCGCGGCCACGGCGACGAGCGCGACCTGCTGCGCTGCGAGGACGCCGGGGCGGTCGCCGACGCCGACCCCGGACGGGTGAGCGGGCGGGCCGTCGAGCGGGGCGCCCGGCAGGTCGGGAGCCTCGGGTCGGGCAACCACTTCCTGGAGGTCCAGCGGGTCGCCGAGGTGTACGACGCCGCCGTCGCCGAGGCGTTCGGGATCCGCCATGACCAGGTCTGCGTGATGATCCACTGCGGGTCGCGCGGTCTCGGCCACCAGATCTGCACCGACCACGTGCGGGAGATGGAGCGGGCGATGCCGGGCCACGGCATCGCGGTGCCCGACCGGCAGCTCGCCTGCGCGCCCGTCGAGTCGCCCGAGGGCCGCGCCTACCTGGGCGCGATGGCCGCCGCCGCGAACTACGGGCGCGCCAACCGGCAGCTGCTCGCCGAGGCGGCCCGCGCGGTGTTCCGCCGCGCCGCGGGCGCCCGCCTCGACCTCGTCTACGACGTCTCGCACAACCTCGCCAAGCTCGAGGACCACGTGGTCGACGGGCGCCGCCGCAGGCTGTGCGTGCACCGCAAGGGCGCCACCCGGGCGCTGCCGCCCGGCCACCCGGACCTGCCGGACGACCTGCGGAGCGCGGGCCAGCCCGTGCTGATCCCGGGCACGATGGGCACCTCGTCCTACGTGCTGGCCGGCGTCGCGGGCGCCCCCGCGTTCGCGTCCGCGTGCCACGGCGCGGGCCGCGCGCAGAGCCGCCACCGGGCCGCCCGCGGCGTCGACGGGAAGGAGCTGCGGACCGCGATGGAGCGGGACGGCATCGCCGTGCGGGCCTCGTCGTGGCGCGGGCTCGCCGAGGAGCACCCGGGCGCCTACAAGGACGTGTCGGCGGTCGTCGAGGCCGCCGAAGGCGCCGGCCTGTGCCGGAAGGTCGCCCGCCTCGTCCCCGTGGGCGTCGTGAAGGGGTAGCCGGACGGGACGCGGCGTCAGACGTCGACCGTGACGGCGCAGGACCAGACTCCCGAGTCCGGATCGGCGCCGAACCGCAGGCCGTGCAGCGACACCGCCTTGGGCACCGCCCCGACCGCCGTCGCCTCGACGACGTCCCCGACCGTCAGCCGGGCCGCGAGGCCGCCGCCGTCCGCCGGGCCGAACCCGGCGCCGAGCACGATGTCGCCCTCGACCTCGAGCCGGAAGATCACCTCGTCGAGCACCGCGACCAGCAGGTCCTCGTCCGGCCCCGGCGGCACGTCCCACCCGACGGTGCGCGCCCGCCGCACGCCCGAGGTGTCGGCGAAGCTCTCCACCAGCGCGGCCACCGCCTCGGCGATGCACGCCTCGCGGGACGGCGCCCACGCCTCGATCCGCAGGTCCGCGGTGTGCGGGACGCCCCGGTGCCCCCGCCCGGACGGGCCGCCACAAGCCACCCGCCCCGCCTACCCGCGGCGGGGCCCGCGAAACCCCGTCCCGCTGGGCGGGAGCGCCGGTCCCGGCCCGCGGCCCGGCCGCCTAGCGTCCCGAGGATGGAGACCACCCGCGGGACGCTCGAGGAGCGCGTGGCCGCGCTCGAGGCCGTCGAGCAGATCAAGGCCCTCAAGTACCGGTACCTGCGGGCCTGCGACCGCAAGGACGCCGACGCCTTCCGGGACTGCTTCGTCGCCGAGGGCGCGACCATGGACTACGGCCCGACCGGCGCGTTCGAGGACCGCGACGCCCTCACCGCGGTCTTCCGGAGCGTCGGGCTCGCCCGGGACGACGACGGACGCTACGTCGTCCTGGACATGCACCACGCGATGCACCCGGTGATCGAGCCGCTCGGCGGCGGCCGCGCGAAGGGCGCGTGGACCCTCCGCTTCCGGCAGGTGGACCGGGTCGCGGGCACCGAGTCCGTCAGCGCGATCGAGTACGACGACCGCTACGAGGTCGAAAACGGCCGGTGGCTCATTCGCTCGTCGCATGTGACGGTCCTGTGGCGCATCGCCCGCCCGCTGCCCGACGGCGTCACGTTCCAGGGCCTGTTCGCCTGAGCGGACCCGCGGTGCTCAGCCGCCGTCCAGGTACCGGGCGACCGGCCCGAAGGTGAGCAGCCCGCTGCCCGCGCCCGCCAGCTCGCCCGCCGCCGGGGCGAGCGCCGCGCGGGCCCGCGCCAGCGCCGCCCGGTCGTCCACCGCGGCCGCCGCGCGGGCCACGAGGCACCACATGGCCTCCTGCATCAGGTCGGGCGGCGGCTCGGGCACCCGCCGCAGCGCGGCCGCCGCGTCCGCCTCCCGCCCGGACGCCAGCAGGACGAGCGGGCGCGCCCACGGCTCGTACGGGCCCCAGCCGGCGGCATCGGTCGGCGCGGGCAGGTCGTGCAGCACGCGCACGCTCAGCCGCGCGAGCGGCAGCAGCCCCGCTTCCAGGCCCGGCATCCCGGCCCCCGGCAGCAGCGCCGCCGCGTCCCGGTACGCCGCCTCGGCCTCCTCCGGTGCCGCCCCGCCCGCCGCGGTCCGCAGCGCGCCGTACCAGCGGGTGAACACCTCGACCAGCGGACGCTCGTGCCGCTCGGCCAGCCGGTTCGCGGCCTCGGCGTGCCCGTCGGCCCCGGCGAAGTCGGCCAGCGCGGCGCGCGCCTGCAGCCGGACCAGGTGCCCGAGCACCTCGTAGGTCGCCAGCCCGTTCCGCGCGGCCAGCCCGACGAGCTCCGCCCCGATCCGGTCCCGCTCCGGCGCGAGGCCCGCCCGCCCGAACGTCTGCATGAACACCGCGTTCAGCGCGAAGCCCAGCAGGGCCGGATCGTCCAGCCGCCGCGCGATCGCGACCGCCTCCCGCGCCGCCCGCGCGCCCCGCCCGCCGCGGTCCGCAGCGCGCCGTACCAGCGGGTGAACACCTCGACCAGCGGACGCTCGTGCCGCTCGGCCAGCCGGTTCGCGGCCTCGGCGTGCCCGTCGGCCCCGGCGAAGTCGGCC